>CBFGYW010000134.1:0-5477 GCA_965653085.1 uncultured Salinimicrobium sp. | reverse complement strand
CCGTTGGTATTTCAGGAGCCATTCAACACCTTGCAGGAATCAATGCATCCAAGACCAAGGTAGTAATAAACAACGATCCCGAGGCTCCCTTCTTTAAAGCCGCAGATTACGGAATCGTGGGAGATGCTTTTGAAATAGTTCCCAAGCTGACTGAAAAATTAAAAGAATTTAAAGCCAGTAACGCATAATTTTTTATAAATTGCGACCCGATTTAAAGGGCTGTCTTTTTAAGGTTTACCGCCCTAATTAGGCAGCTTTTTGTATTTTTGATGTATGAGTTTAGTGCGCCTTAATATTAAAGGAATTTCTTACAGTCAGACCCAGAATGGAGCCTATGCTCTAATCCTAAGCGAGGTTGATGGAGAAAAAAAGCTGCCTATTGTAATTGGTGCCTTCGAGGCACAATCCATAGCCATTGCTCTGGAGAAGGAAATAAAGCCCCCTCGCCCCCTAACCCACGACCTTTTCAAGAATTTCGCCGACCGGTTTGAGATCACCATCAAACAGGTGATCATCCACAAGCTGGTTGATGGAGTTTTTTATTCCAGCCTTATCTGTGAGCGTGACGGGATAGAGGAAATCATCGACGCCCGTACCAGCGACGCCATTGCCCTGGCCATCAGGTTTCAGTCTCCCATTTTCACTTATAAGAACATCCTTGACAAAGCAGGAATTTTCCTGAAACCTGAAGGAAAGAAGGAGGAGGAAGCCGACGAAGTTGAAAGCTTCGTAGTGGATGACCTGTTTTCCGGGGAAAAAGAAACCCGCTCCAGCAAGTCCGACTATAAAAAACTATCTTTAAACGAACTCAACACCATGTTGGAGCAAGCCGTAAACAGCGAAGATTACGAGAAAGCTGCCCGGCTTAGAGATGAAATCTCCAAACGAAAATAATCTATGAACAAATTTATATGTTCGCTGGTTCTGGTCTGCATCGGAATCACCTCCTCCTTTGCCCAAAGCACTATTTCCAAAACCTGGTCATTCGAGTCTGTAACCGACAGTACTGAACAGTCCGTTCTCGAAGTTCAGGCAGAAAACGATTATCTAAAACTTGAAGACGGAAGTTTTGAATATTTTTTAAAGGGTGCAGACAGTACGGTAGCTTCAGGAAATTATGTCTACCAGAACGAAATACTGGTATTTTTCTATGACAGCCCGAGGGATAGTATTCAGAATTTCCGGGTTTCTGAACTTTCTGACTCAACCCTTGTCCTTTCTGCAAACAATACTATTTTCCGCCTGACGGAAACTCCAGGCAGGGTCGAAGAAGTTTTGCCCATAGAAGCAACCAAAGAACTGATCCCCAGTCAGGGAATCAGCCTTAACAGCGTCGCCCGGGGGGCTATAGGAATGGTCTCTTTAATCCTATTGGCCTTCATCTTCAGCAGTAACCGAAGGAAGATCAACTGGAAAACTGTTGCCTTGGGCCTCTCTGCCCAGCTTTTACTAGCCTTTGGGGTATTAAAGGTTGAATTTGTTCAGAAAATTTTCGAATTTGTAGGTCAGATTTTCGTACTGATCCTGAATTTTACAGCCGCTGGAAGTGAATTCCTTTTAGGTGGAATGATGGATGTGGACAGCTTCGGCTTCATCTTCATCTTCCAGGTTTTACCCACCATCATCTTCTTCTCTGCCCTTACCTCGGTCCTTTTCTATCTGGGAGTCATTCAGGTAGTAGTAAAAGGAATGGCAGTGGTGCTCACCAAGCTATTGGGCATTTCAGGGCCTGAAAGCCTTAGTGTCACCGGAAACATCTTCCTTGGCCAGACCGAAGCCCCTCTTATGATCAAGGCCTATCTCGAAAGGATGACCCGTTCAGAGATCCTGCTGGTAATGGTAGGTGGAATGGCTACGGTAGCGGGAGGAGTCCTGGCCGCTTACATCGGATTTCTTGGAGGCGACGATCCAGCATTGAGACTTGAATTTGCCAAACACCTGCTGGCAGCTTCAGTAATGGCTGCGCCTGGTGCTGTTGTGGTTTCAAAAATGCTTTATCCGCAGACTGAGGAAATAGATTCAAACGTTGAGGTTTCCAATGAAAAAATAGGTTCCAACCTCCTTGATGCCATTGCCAATGGTACTACCGAAGGCCTTAAACTTGCAGCCAACGTTGCCGAAATGCTACTGGTCTTTATTGCTTTCATTGCGATGATCAACTACGGGCTGGGAAAAATTGGTGAATGGACCAGTTTAAACGTTCTTCTCGCTGAGCACACCCCTTACGACAGCTTTTCTCTTGAATCCATCCTGGGCTTTGTTTTTGCGCCCCTGATGTGGCTGATTGGGGTTGCAAAGGAAGATATGATGCTTATGGGCCAACTGCTGGGAATAAAACTGGCTGCCAGCGAATTTGTGGGTTACATCCAGCTGGCTGAACTGAAGAACATGTCAAATGCCATCAGCCTTTCCTACGAAAAATCGGTGATCATGGCCACCTATATGCTCTGCGGGTTCGCGAATTTTGCATCTATTGGAATCCAGATTGGAGGAATCGGTTCCCTGGCTCCGGGCCAGCGAAGAACCTTGTCTGAATTCGGGCTGAAGGCTGTAATAGGAGGATCTATAGCTTCCCTTTTGTCAGCTACCATTGCTGGGATGATCCTCGGGTAAAACCGAAGCAACAGGAGATCTTCTGCCAGAACGTAGGCATGAAAAATAAATTCCTCACCTAAACCAGAGGTAATCTCCTTCGTGTTTTCTATTTTAGCGAAAGAAGTACCTTCTGAAGGACCCCAATCTCAATAAAATATTATGAAACAATACCACGACCTCATAAAGCACGTACTGGAGCACGGAAACGAAAAAGGAGACCGTACCGGTACCGGAACCAAAAGCGTTTTCGGTTATCAGATGCGCTTCGATTTGAGTGAAGGTTTCCCTATGGTAACCACCAAGAAACTGCACCTCAAGTCGATCATCTATGAGCTGCTGTGGTTCCTCAATGGCGATACTAATATTGAATACCTGCAGGAGAATGGAGTACGCATCTGGAACGAATGGGCCGATGGGAATGGGGACTTGGGTCCCGTATACGGGCACCAGTGGCGCAACTGGAACAGTGAGGATATCGACCAGATAAAGGAAGTGGTGGAGACCCTGAAAAAGAACCCAAACAGCCGCCGAATGCTGGTGACTGCCTGGAATCCTTCTGTACTTCCAGATACCTCAAAGTCTTTTTCAGAAAATGTAGCCAACGGAAAGGCAGCCCTTCCCCCCTGCCACGCTTTCTTCCAATTCTATGTTGCCGACGGAAAACTGTCCTGCCAGCTCTACCAGCGCAGTGCAGATATTTTCCTGGGGGTTCCGTTTAACATTGCTTCCTATGCCCTGTTAACAATGATGATCGCTCAGGTTTGCGGCTACCAGCCGGGAGATTTTATCCATACCTTCGGAGACGCACACATCTACAATAACCACCTGGATCAGGTTAATCTTCAGCTGTCAAGGGAGTTCAGGGAATTGCCCACAATGAAGATCAATCCTGAGGTGAAGGATATCTTCAGCTTCAGATTTGAGGACTTCAGTCTTGAAAACTACAATCCCCATCCACATATCAAGGGAGCCGTAGCTGTTTAGCCGGATCAGCATTTCTGGAAATTTCATGTTCATAAAAGTTTTTGGTCAAAAGAAACAATGGCTTTACTTTTGATAATCAGACCAATAAAAAAATCTATGAAAAAACTGATTTTCGCCGCTTTCTTTTTTGTTACCAGCATTGGCTTTGCCCAGGAAGGGGTCAACGTAAAAGGAAACACTTTATCTACAAGGGAAATTGCACCTGTCTGGCCAGGCTGTGAAGGTTCTGAAAAGGAGAAAAAGGACTGTTTCAACAAAAAACTTGTGGAGCACCTGAAGGCAAATTACAAGTATCCAAAGGATGCCAACGGGAATATTATTCGCGGGAAAGCCATTGTTTCCTTTAACATTGATAAGGAAGGAAAAGTAGAAATTTTAGGCGTGGAAGGCCCTAAACCCGAGCTGTGTGCAGAGGCAAAAAGGATCATTCAGGCGATCCCAAAGATGAAGCCGGGAGAATTGGCAGGAGAGCCTATTTCAGTAAAATATAAGGTGCCTTTTACCTTTTAGAATAAACAGTTTCACCGTTTAGATGATCCCGAGGCAGCAGTTTTCCAAGCCTACTGCCTCGGGATTTTCTTTTTTCTTCCCTGTCAGCGTAGTATTTTCTCCCTACCAGCTCCAGATCATCCCCGGAGCTCACCCCTTACATACCCGCTACTCACCCGTTACTCACCCGCTCCGGTTCGGGTTAATAGCGGGTGAGTAGCGAATATAGACCGTCTTTGATAAGGCGAAGGTAAGGCCCAGATCCATGGATGATTCTGCCTTTGCCTCTCACTAACCCAGAGAATTCAAGGCAGGATTGAGAACAAATCCCAAGTCTATCTTAATGTGGTAGCAGGCCAGCTTCAAAATTTGTAGTTTTGAAGGAACCGCCCTTTTATTCCTGTGATTATGAAAACCACTTCAGAAATCCTTCAGCTTTTCCGGGAAACCCGCGACAGGACCGAATGGATATGTTCTTTTCTGAAGACCGAAGACCATGTGGTGCAGCCCATTGTGGATGTATCTCCGCCCAAATGGCACCTGGGGCATACCACCTGGTTCTTTGAGGAATTTGTGCTTTCGCAGCTTTCAGGATATAAAGCTTTCGATGACCGGTTCAGCTTTGTCTTCAACAGTTATTATGAAAGTGTGGGCGAAAGGCTGCTGCGGCCAAACCGAGGAAATCTGACAAGGCCTCCGGTGCAGGAGGTTCTGGAATACAGGAAATACGTGACTGAACAGTTAAGCCGTTATCTGGAAAAAGGAGAAGCAGTTTCAGAAGACCTGCTGCAGGTGGTGGAGCTGGGAATACATCACGAAAAACAGCATCAGGAACTGCTGTATACTGATATTAAATACATCCTGGGCACCAACCCCCTTTTTCCGAAATACAACGAGGAATTCGAAGAAAATCCCCTTCAGGAGACGCCACAGAGATGGATAACCTTAAAAGAGGGTATTTATGAGATTGGGCACGACAGGCCCGGAGAGTTCTGTTATGACAATGAACTTGGGCGGCACAAGGTGTACCTTCAGGAATTTTCTATCTCCACCAGGCTGGTCACCAATGGGGAGTACCTCGAGTTTATGGAAGACGGGGGATATGAACAGGTGTTGCTCTGGCACTCCGAGGCCTGGGACTGGCTTCAGCAAAACGGGATCAATGCCCCGCTGTACTGGCATAAAATCAATGGGGTCTGGCATCAATACACCATGAATGGTCTGGAAAAGGTCAATCCTGAAGCCCCTGTCACCCATATTTCCTATTACGAAGCCTTTGCTTTTGCCGAATGGAAGCAGATGCGCCTGCCCACCGAATTTGAATGGGAGGCCTCCCAGCAACAGTTTAACTGGGGCAGCCGGTGGGAATGGACCGAGAGTGCCTACCTGCCTTACCCCAGATATTCGAA
>CBFGYW010000133.1:0-5478 GCA_965653085.1 uncultured Salinimicrobium sp. | reverse complement strand
TGCTCTATAGTGATCCCTCGGATATGGAATTTGTCAGTGTCTTCGGAATGGGGGAAGTGGGAATAGTTCGGAATACAGTTCAAAAACCATCCGAGGAAAGCCTCCGAAAAGTTTCATCATCTCAAGATCCATTTCGCGGGGACCGTAGCAGACTGCAGGATCAATAAGGGCAGGAAGGCCTGTTTCAGTGACAAGATAATTTGCATTCCAGAGATCTCCGTGCAGCAGAGCGGGAGGTTCCTCAGGAATGGATTCTCCAATATTTTTTAAGGCCAAATTCAGGTTTTTGAACTCAAATCCGTTTTCCAAAGCCATGCTGAATTGTGGTTCCAGTCGCTGACTAATATAAAAATCTGCCACCGAAGGTTTGGGCTCGTTGAGCTGCGGAAGACTGCCAATGTAATTACTGGATGAAAAGCCAAATTCAGAAGATGTATTCCGATGCAGGCTAGCGAGATTTTCAGAAAATTCCTTCCAGAAACCCGGATTCGCCTTACCCTCAGGTAAATATTCCATCAGAAGAAAGGAGAAACCATTTATTTCACCTATCGAAAAAACTTCAGGAACAACAAAGGTTTTTGTTTTTTTCAAGGTTTCAAGCCCCTCTTTTTCAGCTTCAAACATTCCCGGAAACCTTGAGGCCTTATTAATCTTGATCACTCTTTCCACAGAAGTACCTGATAGCAGAAAAACTTCATTTATGCTGCCTCCGGCAAGGGGAGTGATTCCGGAGACTCCAAAACCTTCCGACTTTCCTATTGCCTCAATAAGATTCCTGTAATCACTGGCGACGGACATAGGTAAGGAACGTAAAGTCATAATTGTGGCGCTCGTCTTTACCGTGGTATACAGAAGATATCAGCTCCCACTTTTCAAGATCCAGTTCGGGAAAAAATGCATCTGCCTCAAATTCGCCATGTACCCTTGTAAGTTCAATTTTATCAGTAACATCCAATCCCAATTCAAAGATCTCCCCTCCACCAATAATAAAAGGCTGAGGGTCCTCCTGAGAAGTTTTTAATGCATCCTCAAGAGAATGGACGATCACAGCACCCACAGGCTTATAATCCTTTTGCCTGGTGATGACTACGTGGGTGCGGTTGGGGAGGGGCTGAGGGAAGGATTCAAAAGTCTTTCTTCCCATAATGATATAGTGCCCGGTGGTCAGGGCCTTAAAACGCTTAAAATCATCGGGCAGGTGCCAGACCAGATCATTGTCTTTCCCAAGCGCATTATTTTCACCCGCCGCAGCTATCATTGTCACTGTTCCCATTTATTAAGTATTTAATGGAGTATCAGGCGAAAAAGGATCTTCAGGTGATTTAAAACGAGCCCCTTTTTCAGGTAGAGGATAATCTTTCTCAACCTCTTTTTCCAGTTCTGCAATTCTCCTACGCTGTTTCTCCACCAGCTTTTCGATCTGTCGGTCCTCCCATTCTTTTCCAAGAAACCTGTTAGTCACAAAAACATTGAAGGCGTGCAGCAGGAAAATAATTCCCCAGAGAATAATGGCCCATACAAACCAATCTATTCCGAAGGGTTTCACATCCTTTCCATATTCAAAAACAACGTTCAGCAGGATGAGGATCACTGCACCTGCGAGGAAGAACAGAAAGTGCTGGTACAGCCTTCTTTTCTCCCTGGCCCTTGCCTGTGCCCTTTCAATCAATTCCCGTTGTTCGGGGTCTATTCCGGAGGAAGTATTTTTTTTAGAAAACATAAATATGGAGTATTTTAGATAAATGCTTTTCAAATTTATCGATTTTACTCCGGAAATACCTCTACCATGAAGAATTTTAGAAAACAGTTCCCGCTTCTTGAACAATATACCTATCTGAATACCGCTGCCTCGGGTCTGCTTTCAGAAGATCTGCTGGAGTTTCGGCAGGACCACGATCTGGATCTGCTGGTTTCAGCAAGCATAATGCGGGAGCAGCAGGACAAGATCCTGGCGAAGGTGCGGGAGGCTATAGGCGGGCTGTTTAACTGTGCGCCCAACCGCGTTGCCCTCACCCCGAATTTCTCATATGGATTCAATACCTTAATGGAGGGGGTCCCCAGTTCAAAAAAGGTGCTGCTTCTTGAAAATGACTATCCCTCCATCAACTGGGTTGTTGAATCCCGGGGATTCAAAACCTGCACAGCGAAGATCGATGAATATCTGGAGAGTAATATTTCTGAAGCCGTCAAAGAACATCAGCCGGATATTCTTGCCTTTAGCCTGGTCCAGTACATCAACGGAATAAAAATCGACCTCGACTTCCTGTCCCGACTCAAACTGGATTACCCGGACCTTCTTATTTTCGCCGATGGTACCCAGTACTGCGGAATGGAAAAATTTGATTTCGAAGCTTCGGGTATAGATGTGTTGGGGGCAAGTGGGTATAAGTGGATGAACGCAGGCTACGGAAATGCTTTTTTCCTCTTCAAGGAATCGGTCGTGGGGCAGGTAGCACCAAAATCCCTGGGGTTCAATTCGCTTCAGGGGAAGTATAAACCCCAGGAGGGTAACTTCATCGGAAGGTTTGAACCCGGACACCAGGATACCTTCAACTTCGGAAGCCTGGGGGCCGCCGTTCAGCTAATCAAAAAGGTTGGAATGGATACCATAGAGACACAGGTAAAGGAGCTGGCAAGGGAGGCAAAACTTGCGTTCGAAAAGGAAGACTTGCTGGAACAATCTGTGGTTCAGAGGGGTCTGCATTCCAGTATCTTCAACATCAATGGCAACGAAGCCCTCTCCCAGCAGCTCAATCAGAAAAACATTATCACCTCCCGAAGAGGAGAGGGGATAAGGATCAGCTTCCATTATTTTAATTCCCTGAATGATCTGGACAAGCTTATGGAAGTGCTCAAAAAATCGAGAAAATAATAGAAATCCTTCTCCCAAAGTCTTTAAGCCGCAGCGAGTGTAATCACTTCCCTGCGGCTTAAAGGCAATTCCCGATAAGAAGGATCTACAGCAGATGAATGCCTTTCGCAGCGCATTCTTCCCTCAGACTCTCAGGCCAGATGCTTACCTGCACCTCTCCAATATGCCTTTTCTTCAGCAGGAACATGCACAGCCTGGATTGTCCAATCCCCCCGCCAATGCTTTGTGGCAGCTGCCCATCCAGTAACTGCTGGTGATAATACAGCTGCGCCCGCTCCTCCTGCCCAGTCAGGGCGAGTTGTCGTGCCAGAGTTTCTGCATCTACCCGAATTCCCATGGAAGAAAGTTCAAATGCCTGCTCCAGCACCGGGTTCCAGACAATAATATCACCGTTTAATCCTGAATGCTCTCCTTCGCTGGGAGTGGTCCAGTCGTCATAATCCGGGGCTCGGCCATCGTGTGGCTCCCCGTGTGAGAGTTTTCCACCTATTCCCATCAGGAAAATGGCTCCAAATTCTTTTGCAGCTGCGTTTTCCCGCTGTTTCGGAGTGAGATGTGGATATTTCTGAAGCAGCTCCTCGCTATGGATGAAGGTGATCTCTTCGGGTAGAATCGCGAATTTCTCGGGAAATTTCTCCGAAACCAGCTTTTCTACAGCCAACATAGCCGAATAGATCTTCCTTACCGAAGTCTTCAGGAAATCCAGGTCTCTCCGCTCTTCGGGCATTGCCAGTTCCCAGTCCCACTGGTCAACGAAGATGGAGTGGATGGGGGTAAGGTCTTCATCAGGCCTCAAAGCTCTCATATCCGTTAGTATTCCCACCCCGGGCTCCACCTGATATTCCTTTAAACGAATGCGTTTCCATTTGGCCAGCGACTGGACAACTTCTGCAGGCTGCTCCTGCATTCCTTTGATCGGAAATTTAACTGCCCGCTCCACGCCATTCAGATCGTCATTGACACCTGTGCCTTTGAGAACGATCATTGGGGCAGAGATTTTCTTAAGGCCCAGGGCACGGCATAGCTGCCGCTCAAATTCAGATTTTACGTGTGCAACGCTCTCCTCTGTGAGAAATCTTGCTGTTAAAACATCTGTTGTAGTCTGTATAGTTTCCATATTGATTTGATTTAGTGTGATTTGTAGTTATAGATATAAAAAATGCCTGCTCTCAGATAAGGCAGGCATTGAAGCACAGGGACCTTATCCACGGTGGGCGGACTATTATTATTGATATTATTATTCAGGTTCCAGTACATAGTGTCAAAAAAAAAGCCTCTCCGGTTTGGAAAGGCTCTATATTGTTTATGAGATCTCAGTTTACAACAACAGCCTTCCGCAATTTGAATTATTCAAATTGTTATTGAAGTTATTATTGTTGTTATTTAGGATCATCGGTCCAATTTCTCTATTACGAATTGTAAATCTAGCTTTTTTATAAATATCTTCCAATAGTATTTTCATTTTTCTTCTCTTTTCTGACTTCGGAATCACAATTACTCCCATATTCAGGCTTTCCGGAAAAGATAATTTCTGAAATATCCTTTGCTGTCTGAAAAGCTGCCGCTGACTTTTAATCCCGAATCTTCGGCCATTCCCGTTATCCCCACCTCATCAAACTTCCGGGAAATTTCAGTGTGTATGCTTTCCCACCGTCGGAAGCTCAGCTTAAGGTCCAGGGCCCTGATCTCGACCTCCTGATCCTTCTGACTGATAAGATAGCTCTTTGCCTCCCCCGACTGAGGATTATAAAGGGCCCAGTGTCTGAACTCTGCCACGTCGAAATTCCCCCCTAGTTCGCGGTTTATCCTTTCCAGAATATTCAAGTTGAAGGCTGCAGTCACTCCCTGTGTGTCGCTATAGGCATTCAGGATGATATCCGGATCTTTCTTCTGATCAAAGCCAATAAAAAGCTGATCTTCCCTTTCCATACCTGCCCTGATCCTTTGCAGAAGGCTTATGGCAGTATCGGGGGAAAGATTTCCAATATTGGAACCCAGAAACAGAATAACCTTTTTTCGTTTTCTATAGTCCCCCAGCTGTCCCAGCACTCCGAAGTAGGTGCCCTGTAAAGGGGATATCTGGAGCTGTGGAAGTTCCTCTTCCAGTTTTTCTGAAAGCTCCCTTAAAGCGTGCCCACTGATGTCTATGGGGTGGTAAGTAAATTCAAGCTCCAGGTCAAGAAACTGCCGCAGGAGGATCTTGGTTTTTTTGGCATCGCCAGCACCCAGTTCAAAGAGGTCAAAGCCATTAGGAGCTGAAAAAAGTTCAGCTATTTCCTTTTTATAAGTGCTAAGGATCTCAAACTCGCAGTTGGTAAGATAGTATTCCGGCAGTTCCATAATCTTCTGAAAAAGGATATCGCCCGTTTCGTCGTAGAAGTAAGCAGAGCTCAAATGTTTCTGAGGGGCAGTGAGGCCGGCATATACCTCTTCCCCGAACTGCTTCTGTAGGTCACGGCTGTTGTTTTTGCTCATCTGGTTTCATTTTTTACCAGCCGTATTCCAGTGAACTGCCAACGTAGGTGAGGATGGAAAAAGTTTCTGTACGTGGGCCTGATGTGGTTTAGGGAGGTTGCTTCAGAAGAGCCACGCAGAACCTTCTGGTT
>CBFGYW010000132.1:0-5492 GCA_965653085.1 uncultured Salinimicrobium sp. | reverse complement strand
GAACATGAATATGGCGCTAAGTGTACCTACGAAAACCTGAACGTTCATAAGGCTTGTTGGGTAGAGCCCAAGGATTCGAAGAATGAGGAGTTCAAGGATTTTAAAAGGGTGAAGGCGAAGTTCCTTGCCAAAGACAAGAGGGGGCAGCTGGTGTTTCTGGCCGATTCCGCCTTTTCCCTTCAGATGACTCAGGATAAATACACGTCCATTAAATTCCATTTCACTTCGGAGTTTTAAACTATATTTGGCGGAAATCATTTTCAGGAAGGCCTAATCCCGGTCAGGGTAGGATTCCTGTTTGAAATAAAACACGCCTACTGATGAAATTTTATTTAAATCTGTTAATCCTCCTGGTCTGCCTTCAGACTACCCTTGCACAGAATTCTACAACAAGCTTCCAATCTGAAAGAAAGGGTGATGAACTGAAAGACCTCGCCCGTTATGTTGACCCAATGATTGGGACTGCAAAGATGGGACATACATATCCCGGTGCCAGCGTTCCCTTTGGGAGTGTCCAACTAAGCCCCGACACTGACACCATTCCTTATGCAGTGAATGGTAAATATACTGGGGATGTTTATAAATACTGTGCCGGATACCAATACGATGATGAAACCATAGTTGGCTTCAGCCATACTCATTTCAGTGGAACAGGACATTCTGACCTCGGAGACTTTCTTATAATGCCCACCACGGGGAAACTTCAGCTGAATCCGGGTACAGAAGCCAATCCGGAAAGCGGATACAGAAGCAGGTTTTCTCACGAAAATGAACATGCTGAGCCTGGTTACTACAGTGTTCTCCTGGATGACCATAACATTAAGGCTGAAATGACAGCCTCTACAAGGGTGGGGATGCACCAGTACACCTTCCCTGAATCGGACAGCGCCCATATTATCCTTGACCTTATGTCGGGAATTTATAATTATGATGACAAGAACGTATGGACCTTTGTAAGGGTCGAAAATGACACCCTGGTTACCGGGTACAGACAGACAACCGGTTGGGCCAGGACCAGGACAGTCTACTTTGCAATGTCCTTCAGCAAACCAATAGAAAAATACGGGCGCGAACGTTATGACAAAACTGCCTATGGAGGGTTCTGGAGAAAGTTCAACCAGGAGGAAAATTTTCCTGAAGCTGCAGGGAAAGAAATCAGGATGTACTTCGATTTTAACACCAAGCAGGATGAAAAGATAAAGATCAAATTTGCCCTCTCCCCTGTCAGCACTGCTGGAGCCTTGGAAAACCTGCAAGAGGAGATCCCCCACTGGGATTTCGAAAGGGTAAAAAAGGAGGCTCGGGAGGAATGGAACCGCGAACTGAACAAGGTAACTGTCGAGACCATCAATGAGGATGACAAGGTGAACTTTTATACAGCCATGTACCACGCCTTCTTAGGTCCTACAGAATATATGGACCTTGACGGGCAGTACAAAGGTTTGGATATGAACACTCACAAGGCTGAAGGCTTTACTAATTACACCAGTTTCTCACTCTGGGATACGTACAGGGCCCTTCATCCCCTGTTCAATATTCTCCAGCCTGAAAGGAATTCAGACATGGTAGAATCGATGCTGGCACATTACGACCAAAGCGTTCATTCCATGCTTCCCATCTGGTCGCACTACGCAAACGAAAACTGGTGTATGATAGGCTATCACAGCGTCTCAGTAATCGCCGATGCCATAGTGAAAGGGAACAATGATTTTGATGAGAACAGAGCCCTTGAAGCCATGGTGCAGACAGCCAAAACAGGCTATTACGACGGGTTGGAATATTATATGGACCTTGGTTATGTTCCCGAAGATAAAAATGGAGCTTCCGTGTCCAAAACTCTGGAGTACGCCTACGACGACTGGGCAATAGCACAGGCAGCAAAAAAACTGGGGCGGGAGGACATCTATGATGAATTCATCAGGCGTTCTGAATTCTACAAAAATGTCTTTGATGGGGCTTCAGGATTTATGAGACCTAAATTGAGTGACGGAAGCTTTAAAAAGGAATTTGATCCTCTTGATACGCACGGACAGGGTTTCATTGAAGGAAACGCCTGGAATTACAGTCTGTACGTCCCACACGATCCTGCCAACATGATCGAAATGATGGGCGGCAAGGCAAAATTCTCTACTCATTTGGATTCCCTGTTTTCCATGGAACTTCCTGACAAATACTTCGCCAACACCGAAGATATATCCCGCGAAGGGATCATTGGAAACTACGTTCACGGAAATGAACCTTCTCACCACGTCCCTTATCTCTATAACTGGACCGACACTCCTTGGAAGACCAACGACAAGATAAGGATGATCCTGAAGGAGATGTATAAAACTGGTGAAGACGGCTTAGGTGGAAACGATGATTTCGGACAGATGAGCGCCTGGTATATCTTCAGTTCCCTTGGCTTTTACCCTGTGGCACCTGGATCACCCAACTATTCCCTTGGAAGCCCTTCAGTCAGACAGGCTAAGATCAATTTAGCAAATGGAAATGTTTTCGAAGTTGTTGCTAAAAATCAGTCGGACAAGAATGTATATGTCTCCAAGGTAGAGCTTAATGGAAAGCCGCTTAAAGAGCCGGTAATCTCGCATGAAGATATTTTAAAAGGTGGAAAGCTAACGTTTTATATGGTGTCAAAACCTAATAAAAAGCTTTACAAATAAATTAAAAAGTATTCGAGATTCTCTATTTGAATAGCAGTACGGGGGATAGGTCACAACCTGCCCCACGACTGAATAAGCAAACTTCATCACAATACAGGTTGCCGCACATTCTCCTTCCCCCTATTTAGGCTATTCTATTTCCCTATTCTCTTTTCCAGATAGAATTGAACCTTGGACTGGTAGTACTCCAGCAACTCCAAAGGATTTTCCTGATATACCAGGGATTTAAAAGCTGGATCTTCAGCACAGAAGTAAACAAAATTTATGACATGCTCCTCTGGAATTTCCAGTTCCTCAACATAGATGGAAAGCGGAAGGGAGTTCATTCCTTTGTCCACCAGACCAGCCAGTTGCTGATTTTCTCTGGCTTTCTTCAGCATTTTCACCTTTCCGTTCAACAGGTTTAGGAGCAGGTCCAGGGAAGTACTTGAAGCTGTAAAGAGCTTCCTCTCAACAGAGGTGAGTCTGGGTCTTGTTGGGTATGGAATACCAACATCCAGCTGATTAAAGGTTTTAATATTTGCCAGATCCCTCTCAAGATTTCCTGTTAGCTTGACATCGCTTATCTGAACCTCCGCCAGCTGATTCATAAGATGAAACAGCCTTACTTCAAGCAGGCCCTGTTGCAAAATATCCCGGGTAATAATTACTTCCCTGGCTTCATATTGAACAGAAGAAAAATACAGCGTATCATTTTCTTGAACCTCAATTTCAAACTTTCCCTGCTCATTATTGACAACCCCTGTTTCCTGAGAAAGATTTACAATATTAATAAATGATCCTTCTAAGGAATCAGCTATTATTTGGCCCTTCAATAGAACTGCCTCTTGAGAATAGGCAGAAAAGGAAATCAATAAGAGGAGACTGACAAAGAGAGCTTTTCGCATGAAGTCAAAAGATAACTAAGGTTTATCTTAAATTTAACTCAAAATATACAGATATATTGCAAGTGCTCACATAAGCTTCTGCATCATTAACTCAATATTCGTTTGTTCATGTTGTATAAATGAACGATAATAAAAGAGCCACAGCAGTGAACTATGGCTCTACAATGTATTATACCTTTTAAGACTTTAGGCCTGTCCGGTAGGTCCAAAATTCAGGGGAATAGGCGGCTGTTCATAGTCCTTGATCTCCCCGTGGGACTGCTCAAATCGCTGTACGTTGTCCCCTAAAGCTTTTAGGAGACGCTTCGCGTGCTGGGGAGTAAGAATTATTCGTGATTTTACCTTACTCTTGGGAGTTCCGGGCATTATGCTTACAAAATCCACTACAAATTCGGAAACCGAATGGTTGATTATCGCAAGATTGGAATAGGTGCCTTCTGCAGTCTTTTCGTCAAGTTCAATATTTATCTGCCCTTTTTTGGACTTTGTTTCTTCGCTCATGGTTTTAATGGTTTTGTATTATAAAAGTACAAAAAAAAATCCCGCTCCTTTGGCACTGGAGCGGGATTCCCTTTATGAAAATAAAAAAGGGGCTGTCAATTCAGCCCCTTTTTGAAATATTAATTATAATTCACTTCCTGCTTTTTCTCAAGCATTTCTTCAAACTCCTCTTTGGAACCTACAATTATGCTCTCGTATTCTCTCAGACCCGTACCAGCCGGAATTCTATGTCCTACAATAACATTCTCTTTCAGTCCTTCCAATTCGTCTACCTTACCACTTACAGCTGCCTCATTCAATACCTTCGTAGTTTCCTGGAAGGATGCTGCAGAAATAAATGATTTGGTTTGAAGCGAAGCCCTGGTAATACCCTGAAGCACCGGAGTAGCTGTTGCCGGAGTTGCTTCTCTGGCAGTAACCAGATTCTTGTCTTCTCTCCTCAGGATCGAATTCTCATCCCTGAGCTGTCGAGGAGTAACAATCTGCCCTGGCTTCAGGTTCTCTGAATCTCCAGCATCCACAACCACCTTCATTCCAAAGATCTCATCGTTCTCATCCATGAAGTCGGTTTTATGTACCAGCTGGTTCTCAAGGAAGATAGTATCTCCGGGATCAACAACCCTTACCTTACGCATCATCTGTCTAACAACTACTTCGAAGTGCTTATCATTGATCTTCACACCCTGTAGTCGGTAAACTTCCTGAACTTCGTTCACCAGGTACTGCTGAACAGCGCTCGGTCCTTTAATTGCAAGGATATCTTCAGGAGTTACAGAACCATCTGAAAGAGGCATACCTGCACGAACATAATCGTTCTCCTGAACAAGGATCTGGTTAGAAAGTTTCACAAGATACTTCTTAACTTCTCCAAGTTTAGATTCGATGATGATCTCACGGTTACCACGTTTGATCTTTCCGAAGGAAACAACTCCGTCGATCTCACTGACCACAGCCGGGTTGGATGGGTTACGAGCTTCGAACAATTCAGTCACCCTTGGAAGACCTCCTGTAATATCCCCAGATTTGGAAGATCTACGTGGAATCTTCACAAGGATCTTACCTATCTTGATCTTCTCATCGTCATTTACCATAAGGTGGGCACCCACCGGAAGGTTATAAGAACGGATAATCTCATCTTTCTTGCCAAGGATCTGAAGCGTTGGGATAAGCTTTTTGTTGCGGGATTCAGAAATAACTTTTTCCTGGAATCCTGTTTGCTCATCAATCTCTACCTGATAAGTAACACCCTGTTCGATGTTCTCGTATCTGATCTTACCTGCGAATTCAGAAATAATAACTCCGTTGTAAGGATCCCACTGGCAAATAACTTCGCCTCTCTGTACGGTATCCCCGTTCTTGATGAAGATCTGCGAACCATAAGGAATGTTGTTGGTACTCAACACGATTCCTGAATTTGGCTCTCTTACCTTCAGTTCAGAAG
>CBFGYW010000131.1:0-5544 GCA_965653085.1 uncultured Salinimicrobium sp. | reverse complement strand
ATGGTTAAGGAATCTCCCCTGAAATTGGACAGTATTAAAGAAGCCATCGACGACATAAGAGCCGGTAAAGTGGTGATAGTTGTTGATGACGAGGACAGGGAAAACGAAGGCGATTTTATTGCTGCTGCTGAAAAGGCAACACCCGAAATGATCAATTTCATGGCGACCCACGGGAGAGGACTTATCTGCGCTCCCTTAACTGAAGATCGTTGCAAGGATCTACACCTTAACCTGATGGTTGCCGAGAACACCGTTCTACATAACACCCAATTCACTGTTTCAGTAGACCTGAAGGGCCATGGCTGCACCACTGGAATTTCTGTGCACGACAGGGCCAAAACCATTAAAGCCCTTGTTGACGATACTACAAAGCCTGAGGATCTGGGAAGACCGGGACACATTTTTCCCCTTGTTGCGAAAAAAGGTGGCGTTCTTAGAAGAACAGGCCATACAGAAGCTGCCATAGATCTGGCCCGGCTCGCAGGACTTAAGTCTGCAGGAATCCTGGTGGAAATTTTGAATGAGGATGGTACTATGGCGCGTTTACCTCAACTGGTAGAGGTGGCGAAGAAGTTCGACCTGAAGTTAATTTCCATCGAGGACCTCGTAGCTTACAGAATGCAGCACGACTCCCTAATCGAGAAAAAGGAAGACTTTGATATCAACACCCGGTTTGGAACTTTCAGGATCAGGGCCTATAAACAGACCACCAATAATCAGATCCACTTCGCCCTTACCAAAGGAGACTGGAAACCGGATGAACCAATCCTGGTGCGGGTAAATTCCACTCTCGTAAACAATGACCTTTTAGGGACCCTTACCACCAATGCTGACCTGAAACTGGATCATATGTTCAAGGCAGTCAACGAAGAAGGCAGAGGAGCCATCGTATTTGTAAATCAGGAAAGCCAGTCTTTCGATCTTCTGCAGCGACTGGAAGAATTGAAGGAAATTCAGAAAACGGGGGAAATGAAAGCTCCACCTATTGTTCTGGACACCAAAGATTTTGGAATCGGAGCACAGATCCTGCACGACCTAGAAATCCATAAGATTAGACTGCTTTCAAATTCTGGTCAGACCAAAAGGGTTGGGATGATTGGTTATGGACTGGAAATCACTGAATACGTTACCTATGGAAACGAACAGCCCAGTTCTGAAAACTCCAGCTGCTAAAGAAAAAACCTACTGAAAAACAGAAGTAAGGGTCTACTGCTTCCCTATTTCAATCACCGTTTCTTCCACCGGCCTTCTCACCTTTTTGAATCCTGCGAAGAAATCGTCCTGCGACCTGTAACCTACGGGCAGCGCTAAAACTGATTTGAGATTCAGTTCATCTAATTTCAGCAGCTCATCGTACTTTTCAGGTTGAAAGCCTTCCATTGGGCAGGAATCGATTTCTTCAACAGCACAAACCGTAAGCAGGGCACCAAGGACCAGGTAAGCCTGATGGGTGGCCCAGGTCCAGATATCTTCTATCGGCTTATTTTCAAAATCTTCAACTAGGGAAAGCCGATGGGGTTCAAGAATAGTTTCGGGAGTTTTTCGGATATTCCTTACGTGCTCGAAGTAATTATCAATGAATTTTTTTCCTATTTCCTTTTCAATGCAGATTACCAGAACGTGGGAGGCTGTGGAAACCTGGAGCTGCTTGAAGGATGCCGCCCGTAACTGCTCCTGCAGCTCCTTATTCTGAACCACTACCAGCTTCAGTGGCTGAAGCCCGTAGGAAGTTGCTGTGAGATTAAAAGCCTGTTTCAGCTTTTCAATCTTTTCTTCTGAAAGGAGTTTATCAGGGTCAAATCTCTTTGTGGCATAGCGCCATTGTAATGCTTTAATGCTTTCCATTTCTACTCTCCGCAATTAAATGCAAAGATACAAAAGGGACTTCCGAATAGAAAATTGAATGCATAGGGATATAATAGTATGGAAATAGCAGAATGGAAAGTCTTACCTTTTTCTGCTATCTTTTTTTTCTCTGATGAACTTTCTCACCTTATTTATCAGGAATAAACTGATAAAGAGCACTGCCAGAACTTCGAGTGCCAATAGAACATAAATCCACGTCATAATATCAGTTTAAAATTTTGTGATGCACAGGTATTATTATAATTACAAATTTTAGAAAATTATAACATTTCTTTGACCGGTTATAAAATAAATATTAAAACATATAACACAATTTTTTATATCTGTAAAAAAATTTTTTTAGCTTTAGTTTTTGACTCAGCTCAGTTCTTTTATCAGGACGAATTGCTTAAAACTTCAGGCAAGAGCAGAATTTAAATATTTGTTAAAGATGAAATATTTCGTAAAAGCTTTACCAGTCGATGAAATTATAAGGAATCTGTCGAGGCAATTCAGAATGCCCGTTGAAGAAGATTGCGGAGAACTTACTATTCAGCTGCCGAGCAACCTTGGAGAGGGTTTTATTAGAGGAATAAGTTTTGAGACAGGTGTAGGCCTGATTGAATACCGCTGTACCTTCTTCGAGGACCTTGAAATCCATTTTACCCTGAATCAGACCCATCCTCTGAAATTTGTATTCTGTTCCAAAGGCCGTATCGATCACTCCTTTGAAAAAGATGATACCTGCCATACTATATTTACCTATCAGAATATCATTGTTTCAAGCAGCGGGCACAATGGACATGTACTGCACTTCAAAGCTAATGAGACAACACATGTCACCAGTCTTGAAATAATCAGAAGTTTATTCAGCCAGCACAATAACTGCAATTTCGAGGGTCTTGACCGAAGGTTGAATGAAATATTCAGGGATACCGATGCGGGGGAGCGATTCTATTACCACGGAAATTACAGTATTAAGGCTGCCGATATAGTAGAAGAGATTGATGGAAAAGAGATTACTGGCTTCTTGAGAACGATTTTTCTTGAGGCTAAATCCATGGAAATGCTGGTGATCCAGATCATGCAGTTCCAGGATGACCAGCGTGAAGATAATCTGCCACAGATCTTAAGGCGAAGTGATGTTGAGAAAGTGAGGAAAGCAATTGAAATTATTGAATCAGACCTGGGGATGAATTATTCCGTGGACTATCTGGCGAAGGAAGTTGGAACGAACGTGAACAAACTTCAGGAAGGTTTCAAGCACCTGCTAGACCTTACGGTTAATAAATATGTGCAACAGGTAAAGCTGGAAAAGGCGAAGGAGATGCTTTCCTCACCTGATTACAACATTTCGCAGGTGGTGAATCTTATCGGATTAAACAACAGAAGCTATTTTGCCAAGATCTTCAAGGAGAAATACGGGGTCAGCCCGAAATATTTCCTTAATTCTCAAAAGGATAAAATACGTGAGGAAGATAAGGACTGATTTAAAATCAGCCTATTAACAGTTTTCAGATAAAGGAAGTTCCACAGTAAATGTAGCTCCTGTTCCGGGGCCATCGGAAGTGGCGTATATAAATCCCCTGTGGGCATCTACGAGGTTCTTTACAATTGATAGTCCCAGTCCTGTGGAATTTTCTCCCCCGGTTGGCTGGGCGCTGAGGGAGGTAAATCTGCGATAAAGATTCTTCTTATCATCTTTGGTAAGGCCCGGACCTTCATCTTTTACTTCCACAACAGCAAACTCTTCCTTGACCATCACCTTCACATAGATACTGGTTTCAGAAGGTGAATATTTAATCGCGTTATTAATGAGGTTGTCGACTATTTCCGTCAGCTTTCCAGGATCTGCGTACACCCTGCAGTCCTGAATAACCTTCAGGGACAGCTGCTGTTTCTTGTTTCTGGCGAGCGCTAAATTGGTATTAACTACCGCAGACACCAGAGAGGCCAGCTCCACTGCCTGCAACCGAAGGTTTACCCTCCCCGCCTCTTCCCTGGCGGTTTCCAGAATTCCGTCGATGACTCCCGCCATCCGCCTTCCCGCATCCTTTATCTGCTGGGCAATGTCATCTATAGCCTTAGGATCGTTCTTATGATGCATAATCATATCTGCCAGCAGAGGCATGATTGAGAGTGGATTCTTAAGGTCGTGGGCTGTGGTATTCAATATCTGATGCTGATGCTTCACTGCAATTCTCGCCTCCTGCCGTAGTTCGAGATGATTCAGCACCAACTTAGAAAAACTGATCAGGATATCCTTCTCTGTTTGAGTCAGTATCCTTGGTTTTCGGTCCAATATACAGAAGGCACCCAGATTATATCCTTCTTTGGTCCTTAAGGGCATACCTGCATAAAATCGTATATTTTCCTTTCCGGTAACTAATGAATGTGCACACGTTTCAGCTTTCAGGGTTGCATCTTCAACAAGAAAAAGTTCATCAGATAAAATGGCGGAAGCACAAAATCCGGATTCCATAGGGCTCTCCTGTTCTTCCAGGCCGTAATGACTTTTGAACCAGATCCGGTCTTTATCCACGAAGGAAATTAAAGCAATGGGCACATCAAAGATCTGGGCAGCGAGACCTGTTAGCCCATCCAGCCCAAAATCAGGAGGAGTGTCAAGAATCTCATATTGTCTAAGGACTTCGATTCTGGCAGTCTCCTGCGAAGCAGCTATATCATGAACCTCCTGCATATTTCGTTGATAATTACTACCTAAAGATAATAATATCTTAAATATATCATAATAGTTTTATCAAAAAGATTTTTATTTGTATAAATACATTTAGCCTGATAAGTTCTCTATAGCCTGACTGATATCAATTCCCTTCTCGAGGATTCCGGAAAAAAGATGAGTGCGCGAAGGTATTCTTTCGGGCATGGTCCTGATTGTAAAATCCCTCATATCCAGTCCAGGTTTAACTTCCTTCCAGTCCAGCGGGGCAGAAACGGTAGCGCCTGGCTTGGGGCGGGCACAATACGGAGCAGCCAAAGTCTGACCTCTCCTGTTCTGAAGGAAATCCAGATATATCTTGCCTCCCCTCTTTTTCACGTTACGCTCCATGCTTGTAAGGTCTGGCAGCATTTCCCTGATAAAATAACACAGGATTTTGGTAAAATCGCGGGCTTCATCATAGGTGTATGCTGCACCTAAAGGCAAATAAATATGAATTCCGCTGGAGCCAGAGGTTTTCACATAGCTCCTGACTTTTGCCTTATCCAGCACCGTCTTTGCTGCAAGGGCGACTTCAATTACTTGCGAGAAAGTTGACTTTTCAGAAGGATCTATATCTATGACAGTAAAATCCGGATGCAACAGGCTGCCCTTTCTGGAGTTCCAGGGGTTTATCTCTATACACCCCAGGTTAGCCATATAAATGAGGCTGGCCTCGTTCTGACACATTATATACTCTATTTCCTTCTTGCTCGATTCTGATTTTACCTTGATAGTATCCAGCCAATGTGGAAAGATCCCCGCAGTGTCCTTCTGATAAAAACCTTCCTCCGTAATTCCATTCGGGTGACGATGCATGTTCTGGGGACGGTCCACGAGAAAGGGCAGTATATATTCTGAAATGCTCAAGTAATAATCGATAAGATCGTATTTCCTCAAATCAGACTCCGGCCAATACACCTTATCCAGATTGCTGATGGGCACCTGTATACCTCCAATTTCCAGGAATTCGGTACCCT
>CBFGYW010000130.1:0-5552 GCA_965653085.1 uncultured Salinimicrobium sp. | reverse complement strand
GGACCTCAGCTTCAGTCAGGTGGACACTTACCAGTTCGTGGTTTACGAATCGCTGCCACTACAGAGATCTGCTTTTGACAAGGTGGAAACCAAAAAGGAATTTGACTTTGAAACCTTTAAATCCTACAACCCCGAATACTGGGAAGGCACCAATATCATAGAGCCTAATGCAGCGATAAAGCAGTTCACCACCCTGGAAGGGAAGTAGATTCCGAAGATGGATCTGCGTTAGGAGATATTCGGAAAAGTCGTATTTTGGATCTCTGAAAAACCACTTTATGAAAAAACTAGTCCTCCTTGCCATTGGCCTTACACTTGCTTCCTGCGATCCTGAAATCAAAAGGCCTGTGGCCTCAAAAGAGTCTGCTGCAACTGATGCGGCTGAAGAAAGGGATTCGGAAAAGGACAAAGCGGAAATTGGGAACCTTCTGGATCAATGGCACTCGGCCGCCGGGGAGGCCGATTTCGAAGGCTACTTCGGACTGATGGGAGAGGATTCCAGGTATCTGGGCACCGATGCCACCGAAAACTGGAACTTGGACGAGTTCAAGGGGTTCTCCAAACCTTACTTCGACAGGGGAAAGGCGTGGGACTTTACGGCCCTTGCCCGGAACATCTATTTTTCCGAATCGGGGAAGACCGCCTGGTTCGACGAACTGCTGGACACCCATATGGGCATCTGCCGGGGTTCGGGGGTGCTTACACTGCAGGATGGGGAATGGGTGATCGAACATTATGTGCTTTCGTTGACAGTTCCCAATGAGCAGGTTGATAAGGTCACTGAACTGAAAGCAGAGATCGACAGCAGTATCCTGGAGAAGGGGGACTTCAGAGGTTCGATAAAATAATTCAGTCTTTATATTCAGAAAATCCCATTCGGAACAGAGTATTTCTTCTGTATAAAAAGATGTTGTCTTTTTATTATTTTAGCGCAACAAAAATTTATTCGAGGAAATATGAAAAAAACAAACCTGTTTGCCTTGTCCCTGGCTGCATCAGCGATTCTTAGCAGCTGTAGTGCCGACAAGGACGCAAAGACCGAAGAACCGAGAGGTATTAATCTTGCCTATATGGATACTACTGTAAGCCCCAGGGAGGATTTCTTCCGTTATGTGAACGGAAAGTGGCTGGACTCCACCGAAATTCCTTCAGATAAGGCCACCTGGGGAAGTTTCAACGAGCTACGGGAGAAAACCGATGCCGATGCCCTGGCCCTTCTGGAAAAGGCCTCTAAAGATGAAAATCTGGACCCGAACAGCGATCAGGCAAAAGCTGTTTACCTTTACAAGACCATTATGGATACCGTTACTCGCAACGAGCAGGGGATCGAGCCGATCAAGCCTTACCTGGCGAAGATCGAGGCTATCCAGGATAAGGAAGACCTGCAGCAGTACCTTACTGAGATGCAGCTGTACGGTGGAGGGGGATTCTTCTCCTTCGGAGTAAGAGCCGATGCCAAGGATTCAAATATGAATGCTGCATACCTGTACCCGGGTGGACTTGGTCTTCCGGATAGGGATTATTATGTGGCTGAGGATTCCGATTCTCAGGAAAAGCGGGAGCTATACAAGGAGCACATCACAGAAATGCTTCAGTTCCTGGGAGATTCTGAAGAAGAAGCTGCAAAGAACGCAGAGACCATTCTGGCTTTCGAAACCAAAATGGCTTCCCCAAGATTCGATAAAGTAGAGCGCAGAGATGCCCGTCTTTCCTATAACCCAAGAAGCATTGCTGAACTTCAGAAGAACGTTTCGGCAATCGACTGGAACACCTACCTTGAAGCTTTAGGTGCCGAAGAGGTGGATACCATTATCGTGAGTCAGCCAAAATATATGGCAGCGCTGCAGGATATTTTCGAAAAAGGAAACGTGGAGGACTGGAAGGAATACCTGCGCTGGACTCTTTTCAACGATGCAGCCTCCACCCTGACCACCGAGATCGAGAAGGCCAGCTGGGATTTCTACAGCAAAACCCTTAGAGGTGCCAAGGAACAGCTTCCTTTAAATGAAAGAGCCCTGGCTACCATCAACGGTAGTGTGGGAGAGGCGCTTGGAAAACTTTATGTGGAAGAACATTTCCCTGCAGAGGCCAAGGCCAAGGCAGAAGAGATGATCTCCAACGTGGTGAAGGCTTTCGAGAACAGGATCAACAACCTTAGCTGGATGAGCGACAGCACCAAGCTGAAGGCCATCGAGAAGCTTAGCACTACCAACATCAAGGTTGGATATCCGGATGAGTGGAAAGATTACAGCAGCCTTGAGATCAGCAAGCCTGAGGACGGTGGTTCCTATTTCCAGAATATGCTGAATGTTGCGAAATGGAATGTTCAGGACAACATCTCCAAACTTGGGGAACCTGTTGACAAGAGCGAGTGGTTCATGGCTCCACAGATCGTGAATGCCTACTATAACCCAAGCTACAACGAGATCGTATTCCCAGCAGCCATCCTGCAGCCTCCCTTCTACGATTACAAAGCCGATGCCGCTGTGAACTACGGTGGAATAGGTGCAGTGATAGGGCACGAGATCTCTCACGGCTTTGATGACAGCGGCTCCAGATTTGATGCCCAGGGGAACTTGAACAACTGGTGGACCGATGAGGACCTGAAGCAGTTTGAAGGCCTTGGAGGCGCCCTGGCAGACCAGTACAGTGCTGTTGAAGTACTGGACAGCGTTTTCATCAACGGGAAATTCACACTGGGTGAGAATATTGGAGATCTGGGCGGAGTAAACGCAGCTTACGATGGACTGCAGCTTCACCTGAAGGAGCACGGAAACCCTGGCAAGATCGATGGATTCACTCCGGAGCAAAGGTTCTTTATGTCCTGGGCTACCGTATGGAGAACCAAGATGAGGGATGAGGCCTTAAGAAACCTTATTAAGACCGACCCACACTCTCCGGGAATGTACCGTGCTATTTTGCCACTTCAGAACATTGATGCTTTTTATGAGGCTTTCGATATCAGGGAAGGCGATGCAATGTACGTCAAGCCGGAAGACAGGGTTGCCATCTGGTAATTTTGGATATGCCAATCTGAAGATTGGCGCCCATTGGGGCTGTGATCTGAAGATCACACCCAGCAACACCAAGCACAAAAATAGAAGCCCCATTACTGGGGCTTTTTTTATTTAAAGATTCTGACTAAAAATAAGTACGAAATTGGCTGGGCGAGATCTTCAGATCTCGGCCTTTTCGGGCGCCAATCTTCAGATTGGCAAAAGCCGCTGTGGGCCCCGAAAGCTATCAGAGGAAGATTTCCCTCACAACATCTGCCAATCTGAAGATTGGCGCCCATTAGGGCTGTGATCTGAAGATCACACCCAGCGACACCCAGCACAACATATAAAACCCCCTTTACTGGGGCTTCTTATTTAAAAATGTTTCCAGTGAACTGGTAATCCAGAAGCTTCTGGATCTTGCCAGAGTCAATGATTTTTCCCTTTGAGGTGCCAGTTTCAAATTCAGGCCCAGCCTGTTCTCTCTGCACTGCCATCTGCCGGTAATACTGGGCTTTGGAAGGATGATCCGGAAAAACCGCATTATAGGTTTCCCCAAAAGCTTTAGTTGCCAGAATCTTTGAAATAACCCCAATGCAATCCTCCAGATCTACAAGATTTACAGGAGCATCTCCATTTGCAATGCCCTGTCTTCCCGCCAGCTGATTTACCGGATGCCTCTGGGGCCCTATTAATCCGCCTAATCTTAATAAGGTTGTATCAAATGAATCCTCTGCCCTTAGAAGCCCTTCCACAACAGCCAGGGCCTTTCCTCTTTCAGAACTGGCATTAGGTGGATCATTTTCGGTGTAGG
Organism: uncultured Salinimicrobium sp.; assembly: GCA_965653085.1. Lineage (GTDB taxonomy): Bacteria > Bacteroidota > Bacteroidia > Flavobacteriales > Flavobacteriaceae > Salinimicrobium. The sequence continues at coordinate 1,742 of CBFGYW010000130.1, read as the reverse complement.
TGGGAAAGGTTTCAGAATCTTCATAAACAGAAATAGAGCTTACAAAAAGTACCTTTTTGACTGAAGATGCTCTCACTTTCCCTATTAACCCTTTCATCGCCTCTATATAATCACTGGCAGGTCTGTTTCTTACCCCCGGAGGAAAATCAATAATCAACGAAGAGATGTCCTGAAGAAAAGAAGTCATATCTCCCTGAATTTCCTCCGGAAGAACTTTAATAATATAAGGTTCAATGCCTGCTTCCCTCAGTCCAGTCACTTTATCTTCAGAGGTAGTGCTGCCTTTTACCTGATAGCCTTCCCCTACAAGTCTTTTCCCCAGCGGAAAGCCGAGCCAGCCGCAACCCAGGATTGCCGTTTTCTTTTCTGCCATCATTGTTCCAGGTTAAAGGATTTCTTGATCACTATGGCATCGTTAAGTACAAAAGGGCGGGGGATCATATCTTCAGCCCGTGCAGGCACATCCAGCTGATCATTTTTCAACAGGTCGTGGCTGGCTTCGTAAAGGATGAATTCAGGAAGCCTTTCGCCCTGCACACTGAATTTCAGCTCCAGGGCATCCCCATCTGCAGCGAAATAGGTGAGCAGTCTCCTGTTCCATCTATTGCTGAAAATATGGGAGGCTCCCTCTTCGGAAGAAACAGGATCGGCTGCCAGGCCATTGACGTAGAAATCGGGGAAATTTATAATTGAATCGGTATAGATCTCCATTCGGTTTATCTGTCTTCTGGGAAGGATCCTTAGCTCGAACCACTGCCTCCCCAGGGAATCGGCAGAGATCCGGTTGATGCTGACCTGCGGCTCCCGCAACAGGATCACCGGAGCCTTTGAGGTCTTGGTAAATCCTGAATTGTACTTACTGCTGAAACTTTCCCCTTCGGCTTCCACGGAAGACTCACCGAAATACCGATCGGTCCATTCGTCTTCAAGGCCATCGTAGGTATTCCAGGTGGCGGAGTTGATGTCACTGTCCAGAAGATAAACCAGACTGTTGGGTTTGGGCCTTTCCGCAGAGAAGTCCGATTTGAAATGAGCCAGGATGACCAGTACCAGGAATCCGAGGAGTGAGAGGAAGCGTAGGAGCTGGAACCTGTTGTAATATTTGAATACGGGCCATATAAACGTCCACAGGAACACCGTAAGGATGGCAGCGACGAAAAGGATCCCAAGCCCAAGTGCGACCGGGAAAGAGCTTATAAAGGGCATTAAAATGAAGATGGCGGGGAGGCTGAGGAATGTGAGCAACAACAGGTTCGGATTCTTCTGCCGGATGAGAAGGAAAAGCTGCAGGAGCCCGAAGTACACCAGCAGCACAAAATAGGCTGCGCCTTCCAGAAATGCTGCGGCGAGCGTACAGATGAGCAGCCACATAAATAAAGGGGCTATGAGGAACTCTCCGCGCTGGTTTTCAGTTCTGAATCGGTTATAGATATAAAAACAGATGCTTACCGAGAGGAGGATTACCGCAGCTATATAATAATAGCCGTTGTAGGTGAAGCCGTGCTCCATTTCCTGATACCGGGGATAAAGGTAAAGGCAAAGCTTCCAGAACAGGTAACTCAGCCCACCCGCAGCTATCAAGGAAAGAAGTAAAGGTGCAAATCCTTTAAGGACCAGTCTGGGGTCCAGGTCTTTTTTCAGAATACCATAGCTCACGAGGCCCAGGAAAAACAGGGCTGCGAGGATGAGCATTGGCCAGATCCAGGAGAAGGGATATTGGATAATATCGAAAATGGGGAAAT
>CBFGYW010000129.1:0-5558 GCA_965653085.1 uncultured Salinimicrobium sp. | reverse complement strand
TTAACGTAGTCGATGCGTTCCTCCTGCATGAGGGGATGAATATGGGCCAGTAAGACTTCATCCAATAATCCTGACTGAATTATCTGCCTAAACTGCTCTCTTAGAAACTGAAGAATAGTGGCCTCAGTTCCAAGGATTTCACTGACTATACTGGTTCGATTGTCAAGGATATTAATTATATCTTCAATATCATGACTGGTTCTATAATCTCTTCCTCTACTGTTGAATGCTTCAAACTTGGTAGCTAAATAACAGGGTGCCGAAAATATCAGGATTTCCTGTTCTCCGGCGGTTGCTTTCCATAGATTTTTAAAGCCTTCCCGGTACCACCTGTTGGAAGGGCCCAGCGGTCCATCATCTGTTGACATGATATCAACAGGGATATTTTTATACCTATAGCTGCAGATCGATTGTCCCTGAGGATCAGGATAAAACCCCAGTTCCGCTAATTGCTCCTGAAGGTTTGCCCAATGACCCATATTGTGAACATTCAGGGTCACATCTATATCCCTGGTTGGGCGGATTTCATCTGCAGCAGGGTCATCGGTATATATGCTTACCACGGCACCCCCTACAAAAACAATTTGTTCCTTAAGTGGTTTCAGGGCTCTGGCAACTTCTTCTACCGTAGCTATGTTGATGATCCTATTCTCCAAGCTGAAGCCTCTGTTTTAGTTCCTTCATGGCAAGCTCCCGTTCCCGTGCTTTTCCTACCCGAAGTGCATCTGCCAATGCCAGTAATTCGTGGAGGTGCGGATCCTGTAACACTGCTTCGGGTACCGAAGGATATAAAGGGGTAATCCCGTGTCCACGAAGGTTTCCTTTTGCATAGGGCCACACGTAGTGTTCATTGCTTTGGATTTCCTTATTTAATGGGGAAGCGGAATGAGCGGTAGGTACTCCCCGCACTACCGCTCCGGGTTTTTGTGGAAAAGCGTATCGAAGTCCGTACTGCAGAAATTCCATCAAAGCCAGATTCATTACCTTTTTTCCCTTTGGGTCCAGCAAACCGGAAAATTTTGAGCGGCTGACTGCCTCACTGACCTCACTCTGACTCATGCCTAAGGCCTGGGCAACGGGTATCTGCTGCCAACTATCGGTTTTCATACTAGCTATTTTTAGCAGCAGGACCACATCCTGAGGTTTCATTTGTGCGTTAATGGTTTTCATAGCTTTAATTATTGCATATCGCGATATGCAATAATATCTATTAAATATAATATAAACAAGGGATTATGCTATAATATCAGATATCGCGATATGCAATATTTGAGTCTTCGCATTTCTGAAGGCAACTTTAGTTAGTTTTCTTTTCCTGCCACCCGAAGTAAAATCCCTGCCTCTTCCGAGGCCGGATTGTTTGGTGGGACGTTTTCTACCAAGGTTTGCCTCTTCCAGAGGCTTGATTGTTTGGTTGGACGTTTTCTACCAAGGTTTGCCTCTTCCAGAGGCCAGAAATGATTGGAGGTACGCTTTCTACAAAGGTTTGCCTCTTCCAGAGGCCAAAATGCATTGAGGGCGCTTTCTACAAAGGTATGACTCTTCCAGAGGCCTGATTGTGTGTAGGGGTGTTTTCTACAACGGTATGCCTCTTCCAGGGGCAAAAATGATGGGAGGGTCGCTTTCTACAAAGGTGTGCCTCATCCAGAGGCCAAAATGATGGGAGGTACGCTGTCTACCAAGGTATGCCTCATCCAGAGGCCAAAATGCGATTTTTACGAAACTATGTTCCAGTGCCCAAAAATGCCCCGGAGGGGCAACACCTCTGTAGAAAGGGGAGATCAAAACAGCCCCAAGCTCCGGATGGAGCGACACCTGTTAGCGTTTACCCAGATCTTCTGCAATAATAAGTATCTTTGATATTCCAAAAAGAACCTAAACCCTTGCCAGAATACCTCCCCTCATTCCGCTCCATCACCGAATTCAGCAGAAGTCCTGAACTCGCCCAGGCGACTGCCATAGCCGTGGCGGTGGTCCTGCCGCTGCTGGTCGCTTCGCGTTTTGACGCCCTCAGCTTCGGGATCTCGATGGCGGTGGGGGTGTTCCTGAGTTCGCCGGGAGACGTGCCGGGAAGCCTGCGCAGAAGGCTGCTGGGGATTCTGGCGTCCATCCTCATCGCGGTGCTCACCGCCCTGGTGGCCGGGCTGGCGGTGGGCAGCCTGCCGCTCTTTCTGCCCCTGTTGCTGCTGCTGGTCTTCAGTTACTCCATGCTGGCCGTCTATGGCTTCCGCGCCTCCCTGGTGTCCTTTTCGGGTTTAATGGCCGTGGTCCTGAGCATGGTGAGCCTGGGCGGGGGCCTTTCCGTATGGCAGCACGCGCTCTGGATGGGCATCGGCGGCCTCTGGTACCTGCTCTTCAGTCTGTTCCTCTATTTTCTGAATCCGAAACGCCAGTCGGAGGAATTCCTGGAGGAGACCTTCGGGCTCACGGCGAAATACCTGCGGCTACGGGCGCAGCTGATAGGCACTCCTGCTGCGGAAAGGCGGGCGCTGGAGGGGGAGCTTTCCACGCTGCAGACAGACCTGAACAAGAATCACGAGACGGTGCGGGAGCTGCTGATCTCGAAGCGGAAGACTTCGGGCAGGTCCAACAACTCGCGCAGGAAGCTGCTGCTCTTCGTGGAGCTGGTGGATATCCTGGAGCTGAGCATGGCCAATCCGGCGAACTACAGAAGGATGGACGCCCTCTTCGGAAGGGAGGATGCGCAGCTGGAGCGGCTGAAGGAGTGGACTTACCTGATGGCTTCGGAACTGGAGAACATCAGCGAGCATCTGAAGGACGGGAAGCGGTATAAGTCCGATCCCCGCCTGCAGGAATTCCGCGATGCCCTGCGTGCCGAGGCGCGTCCGCTGGCTTCGGAAACTGCGGAACGGCAGCTGCTGCTTCGGAATCTGTTCCACTTCAAGGAGAAGCAGTTTCAGAAGATCCTGGCCATGGAGCGGCTGCTGCAGGACCTGGAGGTTTCAGAAGGCATGCTGCTGCGGCGGAAGGACGCCATCCGCTTCATTCCCACGCAGGAGTTTGCGCTGAAGACCCTGCAGGACAACCTGGACCTGAGTTCCCCGATCTTCCGCCATGCCCTGCGGCTGAGTGTGATCGTGCTGCTGGGCTTCGGCATCGGCGAGCTGCTGGCGCTGCACAACTCCTACTGGATCCTGCTCACCAGCGTGGTGATCATGCGGCCGGGATACGCGCTGACCAAGAGTCGGGCGAAGGAGCGTACCCTGGGAACCCTCATTGGCGGCGCCATCGCCGTGGGCATCATCTTCCTGGTGCAGGATAAGGTGGTCTATGGGGTGCTGGCCTTCCTCTCCCTGATCGCGGCTTTTTCCACCTTTCAGAAGAACTACAAGACCTCGGCGGCCTTTATCACCCTGAACATCGTGTTTGTATATGGCCTTATCACCCCCAATGCCTTTGAGGTGATCGAGTTCCGCGTGCTGGATACGCTGATAGGGGCGGGCCTGGCGTCTCTTGGGAATGCCTTCCTGTGGCCCAGCTGGGAGTACAGGAGCATCCATCAGAACATCGCCCAGAGTCTGAAGGCCAATCAGCGTTACCTGGAGGAGGTGCGGCTGTTCTATGAGGACCGGGCCAGTTTACCCGTCTCCTACAAGTATTCGCGGAAGGAGGCTTTCCTGGCGATGGGGAACCTTAATGCCGCCTTTCAGCGGATGGCGCAGGAGCCGGCATCGAAGCAGAAGGACCTGCCGGAGGTGTATGAGGTGGTGAGTCTGCTGCAGGAGATGCTCTACTCGGCCGCCTCCCTGGGCAGTTTCATCCGCAGCCACGACATCACCCGCGCCTCGGAACATTTCCGCAACCTGGTGAGCACCGTGCAGGCCAACCTCACCAACACTGCCCACCTGCTGGAGGGCCATCCCCCCGAAGCCGCCCCCGACGAGGAGAAGGTTTCCGAAGCCCAGGCCTACTTCCAGGACATGCTGAAGGACCTGCTGGAAAAAAGGCAGCAGCAGGAGCAGCAACAGGCGCCTTCGGAAGAAAACCTGGCCCTCTCCCGCCGCATCCAGGAAGCCCAGCTGGTGATGGATCAGCTGGTATGGCTGCTGGAGATCTCGGAACGCCTCAAAAGCCTGGTGCCGAAGGTGTGGCCGTGAGGGCTTTATTTTCAGAATTCCAGCTTTCTTTTATGTGGGTAATTCGTTATATTTGATAGGACCTGTATTCAGGAACTTAACGCTAATCTCATGAGGACTCAGTTCATAACGGATGCCGATGGAAAGAAACTTGCTGTGATTCTTCCTATAGAAGCCTATCACAAAATTCTGGAGGATTTGGAAGAACTGGAAGATCTCAGACTTTATGATGCCGCAAAAGAAAGCGATCCGGAGTATCTGGATGCAGAGCAGGCATTTCTGGAAATTGAGAAAATGCGTGGAGATTTAGAAAAAAGTCTGCTGCAGGAGATGCTCTACTCGGCCGCCTCCCTGGGCAGTTTCATCCGCAGCCACGACATCACCCGCGCCTCGGAACATTTCCGCAACCTGGTGAGCACCGTGCAGGCCAACCTCACCAACACTGCCCACCTGCTGGAGGGCCATCCCCCCGAAGCCGCCCCCGACGAGGAGAAGGTTTCCGAAGCCCAGGCCTACTTCCAGGACATGCTGAAGGACCTGCTGGAAAAAAGGCAGCAGCAGGAGCAGCAACAGGCGCCTTCGGAAGAAAACCTGGCCCTCTCCCGCCGCATCCAGGAAGCCCAGCTGGTGATGGATCAGCTGGTATGGCTGCTGGAGATCTCGGAACGCCTCAAAAGCCTGGTGCCGAAGGTGTGGCCGTGAGGGCTTTATTTTCAGAATTCCAGCTTTCTTTTATGTGGGTAATTCGTTATATTTGATAGGACCTGTATTCAGGAACTTAACGCTAATCTCATGAGGACTCAGTTCATAACGGATGCCGATGGAAAGAAACTTGCTGTGATTCTTCCTATAGAAGCCTATCACAAAATTCTGGAGGATTTGGAAGAACTGGAAGATCTCAGACTTTATGATGCCGCAAAAGAAAGCGATCCGGAGTATCTGGATGCAGAGCAGGCATTTCTGGAAATTGAGAAAATGCGTGGAGATTTAGAAAAATCTTCTTCTGGTTTCCGTTATTGATCCCGGCCTTGGGAAAAATACGTACTGTCTGTATACTGACTTCAATTCAAAATCTCTGAGGGATCCAATTTTAATTGCCTAAAACTTTGATTTTAACAAGAAATTAATAAATTTGTTGGAGGTGGCTTTCAGAAACTAATCAACCCGCCCCTTAAAAACATATTATGGATACATTCAATAATCAGAGACCACCCAGGACCTGGCTGGTAGAATCAATTCTTGTCACCATCTTCTGCTGTCTTCCTTTCGGAATCGCAGGGATCGTAAATGCCGCTAAAGTGGAATCACGTTTTGCCTCAGGCGACGTCGATGGCGCACACAGGGCTTCTGCCCAGGCTAAAAAATGGACCATCATAGGTTTCGCCTTCGGATTAGTCGTCATCCTCATCTACGTGGTCCTTATGGTACTTGGAATCGCCGGAGGCTTAGCCGGTGGTGCTT
>CBFGYW010000128.1:0-5560 GCA_965653085.1 uncultured Salinimicrobium sp. | reverse complement strand
GAATACAAGATCCTGAAGAACCAGGAGGAGATCGTGCTGCCCCGAAAGGAATTCGAGCTCCTCTGGCTCCTGGCTTCCAAACCGGGGAAAGTCTTCCTGAGGGAGGAGATAATGGAACAGGTGTGGGGAAATGAGGTCGTAGTTGGGGGTCGAACCATAGATGTCCATATCAGAAAGCTCCGCGAAAAAATCGGGGAGGAATACTTCAAAACCATAAAAGGAGTGGGTTATAAATTCGAGGCCTGATGCCAAAGGACTTTAAGCGTTCATACAAATTTGCCCTAAAAACCTCGGGATACCTGACGGTCTTTCTCACCCTGTTTACGAGCTTCATCCTGTATATAGGAGGCAACCTTACCTTGCCGGGAATCATCTTCTACGCTGTCTGCTGTTATACCTTCTCCTTCTTCATCATTCAGTACAGGCTGGAGCATTTCATCTATAAAAAGATCAAATCCATCTACGATAACGTGCGGCTGCTCGATGCTACTGCTGTAAGACCGGGGCAGGTGACCACAGATATGGCTACCCTTTCAGAAGAGGTGGAGAAATTTGCGGAGGGAAAACTGCTGGAAATAGAAACCCTGAAGGTGAGGGAGAATTACCGGAAGGAGTTTATGGGGAATATGGCGCACGAGCTTAAAACCCCCCTCTTTACCGTACAGGGGTATATCCTCACCTTACTCGACGGGGCAATAAAAGACAAGACTGTAAGAAAAAAGTATCTTAAAAGGGCGGAAAAAGGGGTAGAACGGCTTATCTATATCGTGAAGGACCTCGATATGATCAACAAGCTGGAAACCGGCGATCTTCATCTGAAAATGGAAAGGTTCGATGTGGTGGACCTGGTTCAGAGTGTTTTCGATCTGCTGGAGATGAAGGCTGCCAAGAATGATATCAGCCTACAGTTTTCAACCCAATACGATCCTATCTGGGTTTATGGGGACGAGGAGCGGATCCAGCAGGTGATCGCAAACCTGCTCGTGAATTCCATCAAGTATGGAAAGAAGGGCGGAAAGACCAGGGTGCGGATCGAGGATTTTGGGAATAGACGCGTCGTCATCAAGGTAAAGGATAATGGCGAAGGGATTGAGGAAGCCAATCTTCCGCGGCTTTTTGAGAGATTCTATCGCGTTGATAAGAGCGGTTCCAGGAAAGAGGGCGGTTCAGGACTTGGGCTTTCCATCGTAAAACATATCATTGAGGCCCACAAGGAGAAGATCTTCGTGGAAAGCAGATTCGGGAAGGGCAGTGAATTCTCATTCACCCTTAAAAAGAGCAAATACTCCGAAAAGAGAGCTGCCGGTGAGGGAAGCGGGAAACCCGGTACAGGTGGAAACCTTTTCCAGCTCTTTTAAGATAAAATCCTCCTGCCTGCAGAAAGGGGCGACCTTCTGCTGCTGCATCCGGAACGCCAGGTATTCCTGTTCAAATTGTCCCGGAGTGGGAATGAAAAAAGCTTTCTTCCCAAGCGCTGCAAGATCCATGATAGTGGAATAACCCGACCTGGCTAGGACCAGCTCCGCAGAATTTAAAGCTTCTTCCAGGGCGCTCCCGCTGAGGTAATTTATGACCTCCATTCCTTCGCCAACAAAAGGAACAGAGCCTCCCAGTATTTTTCCTCTGACAAAAAGAATATTGCCTTTATAACCCCGCAGCTCCTGCAGCAGCTTTTCCTCCAGCATACTCCGCTGCGGTTCAGGCCCCGATAGCAGTACCAGCAGCCTGTATTTCATCACTGCCTCCCTCTTTTTGAACCTGCTCAGGACCCCAAGATATTTTAAAGGCTGCGTTAACCTGACCCCGTGGCTCATTTCCCCGCTCAGGTTCTCAGGCCCCTCGAGATCGGGTATCCAGACTTCAGAATATTTGCTGATGATGAATCGATGGAACAGGCTGGAAACCGAGGTCGTCGACCCTGAAAACACCCGAAGCTGATGGGTCATATAAGCCGAAGGAATTCCTTCCGCAAAGGCCCCAAACCGATTGTCGGATATAATGCCTCCTACCCCCGTTTCCGCAGCAATAAAAGCCTTGAGAACACGATTCTCTGCCCTTATCGCTTTCAGTATATGCGGGCTCTTCAGCAGGAAATGCAAACGCATCAGGCTCCCCTTTCGCGGGTAGCTGATATTATACGAAGGCAGCTCCAGCCACTGCAGCTCGGGGAACTCCTTCCGCAGCAGCAGTAAGGCCTCCCCGTCTGAAGCCAGCACAGGTTCGAACCCCTCCTCCCTCAATGCAGTAATCACAGGAACGCTCCTGCTGGAATGCCCCAGGCCCCAGTTGAGCACAGCTACTATTATTTTCATTTTGTGCATTAGAACTTCAGGTTCGGCTAATTTGGTTAATTTTACACAAATTTTACGAGTCAGTGGGCAGCAAGAACAAACTTAAGCGATTTAGAGAGAACGAGACCTTTTCAAATGTTATCCAGCCTACAAGGGAGGAAATCACCAACGGGGAATTTCCCTATAAAGGCAGATGGCAGCAGGACTTTTTCAAGAATGACAAGCCCCTGGTCCTTGAACTCGGCTGCGGAAAAGGAGAATACAGCGTCGGACTCGCAAAGATGCACCCCGAAAGGAACTACCTGGGAATAGACATCAAGGGCGCCCGCTTCTGGAGAGGTGCCAAGACTGCCCTGGAAGAAAATCTTGACAATGTGGGTTTCCTGAGGTCGCAGATAGAACTTATAGATCACCTGTTCGAGGAAGGGGAAGTGGATGAGATCTGGATAACTTTCCCAGACCCGCAGATCAAGTACAAGCGCACCAAGCACAGGATGACCAATACGGAATTCCTTCAGAAGTATAAAAAGATCCTGAAACCGGGCGGGACAGTGAACCTGAAGACCGACAGCGAATTCATGCACGGATACACGCTGGGACTGCTGCACGGCGCGGGCCACGAGATCCTCCACGCCAACCACGATGTGTACAAAAACGATTATTCCCCAAAAGAAGTGATCGGGTTGCAGACATTTTACGAAAAACAGTATCTTGAGCAGGGAAAACCCATCACATATATCAAGTTTAGAATAAAATAACAGCTTTTGGAGGAGACTAAACTTTTCCTTATCACCTATTTTGCAGCCCTCCTGGGGGTAGTTCCGCCCGGACTCGTAAATATGAGCGTTGCAAAAACCTGCGTCCAGAAAGGCAAGAGCAGCGGGATATACGTCGCTATTGGGGCTTCCTTCATCGTGCTCTTCCAGGCACTTATCGCTATCCTTCTGGCCCGGTACATCTTTGACAACCCCTACGTGAGAAATATGCTCCTGCGAGCCGGACTGGTGATTTTCCTGCTGATGGGTGCTTATTTTATTATCATGGCTAACCGGCACCGCAAGGAAGTCCAGGTGCACGTAACCAATGGAGCTCGAAGCCTGCTGAAGGGAATGATCATCTCTGCCCTCAACATCTTTCCCATTCCCTTTTTCTGTGCCCTGGGAGCCGCGTTGAACGTTGGCGGAGATGTCGATTATCACCTGCTCCATACCCTTTCATTCATTCTTGCTGCCTCCCTCGGAACCTTTACAACCCTCTACCTCTATGCGATCTTCTTCGCCAGGATAGAGGATAAATCCGAATATTTTTCCAAATACTCCAATTATTTCATGGCCGGGCTCATGTTCGTGCTGGTCATCATCACCCTCTTCCGGATCTTTTATTAAGGCGCTGATGGATAATTCAGGTTTTTTCGAGAAGGTCTATGAGGTGGTAAAACTCATCCCCCGCGGAAGGGTTACCAGCTTTGGAGCCATCGCAAAATACCTTGGCTCCGGCGGAAGCGCACGAATGGTAGGCTGGGCGATGAACAATGCATCCCAGATGGAAAACGTACCCGCACACCGGGTGGTGAACCGCAATGGTCTCCTCACAGGCAAACACCATTTTCCCGGTACCTTTGCGATGCAGCGGATGCTGGAGGAAGAAGGGGTTGAGGTGCAGGAAGACCAGGTGGTCAATTTCAAGGCTCTCTTTTGGGATCCCACCGAAGAGCTTTAGACCCTGGAGGTGCAACCCCTCCGGGATTTAAATCAATAAACGGATCTTTTTCTACAAAGGTGTGACCACTCCGTGGTCCTAACCACTTATTCCTTCCAACCTGCTCCGGAGGAGCAATACCTTTGTAGTAAACAAAATCCCACAAAAAACAAGGTCCGGAGGACCGGCACCTTAATCATGAAGGGCGATAATTGTTTAACCCCTCCGGGATTTAAATCAATAAATGGATCTTTTTCTACAAAGGTGTGACCACTCTGTGGTCCTAACCACTTTTTCCTTCCAAAACCTGCTCCGGAGGAGCAATACCTTTGTAGAAAACAAAATCCCACAAAAAAATAAGGTCCGGAGGACCGGCACCTTAAATCGTTTCATGATCAAAAAAGCTTACATTCCAGAGCTTTTTAACCCTCCCATCCCCAATAACATCAAAATTGCATAATAGCTTCGTTATCTTAGCTTTTACCTCTATATTTGCATTTAGAATGAATCTACATAAGAGGTTCCCCCAAAGATAAATACTGCATGAAACTAGACAAAAAAGAAATAATGAAATCCCTGGAGACAATTTCCGTTTCGGGGGAAGGTAAAAATATGGTTGAAAGTGGTGCCGTTCAGAATATTATGACCTTCGGCGATGAGGTGGTGGTAGACCTGCTGCTCACCACTCCGGCCTTACATATCAAGAAAAGAGCCGAGGTGGACGTGATGAAGGCCATCCACGAACACGTATACGAGAAGGCAAAGGTGAAGGTGAACGTGAAGGTACAGGCCCCGGAAAAGACCGAGATCAAAGGAAAAGCCATCCCAGGCATCAAAAATATCGTCGCTGTGGCCTCCGGAAAGGGAGGGGTAGGTAAATCTACCGTTACTGCAAATCTCGCCGTCAGCCTCGCTAAAATGGGCTTCAGCGTAGGGATCCTGGACGCAGATATCTATGGGCCCTCCACCCCGATGATGTTCGACGTGGAATACGAAAGGCCTCTTTCCGTGAATGTGGACGGAAAGTCAAAAATGAAGCCTATCGAGAATTATGGGATCAAGATCCTTTCCATCGGATTCTTCACCAAACCAAATCAGGCAGTAGTCTGGAGAGGCCCAATGGCTGCAAAGGCACTGAATCAGATGATCTTTGATGCCGCCTGGGGAGAACTGGACTTTATGCTGATAGACCTGCCTCCGGGCACGGGAGACATCCACCTGTCGATAATGCAGTCTATGCCCATCACAGGAGCGGTGATCGTAAGTACCCCACAGAATGTTGCCCTGGCAGATGCCAAGAAGGGAGTAGCGATGTTCCAGCAGGAAGCCATCAATGTTCCTGTACTGGGGATCATCGAAAATATGGCTTATTTCACTCCGGAAGAACTTCCGGAGAACAAATATTACATCTTCGGAAGAGAAGGTGCCAAAGTACTGGCCGACGACCTGCAGGTGCCCTTCCTGGGAGAGATCCCGCTGGTGCAGAGCATCAGGGAAGCCGGAGATATAGGCCGTCCGGCAGCAATGCAGGATGGGACTCCGCTGAGCGAGGCTTTCGAAAAGATCACCCA
>CBFGYW010000127.1:0-5619 GCA_965653085.1 uncultured Salinimicrobium sp. | reverse complement strand
GGTTATCTGGGTTACTTCCGGATAGAGTTCCTCCAACTGAACAGGGCCGGAATTTAATATCTCCTTCCCGGTGGTTCCCGGCTTCAGGCCCAGCACATTGTTGAAAAGAGCTGATTCAAGATGAGATGCCCTCTGGTGCATAATGATGCCGACCTTTTTCCCTTCAGCAAAAGGCTTTTTAAGCGCAGATCCGAGGACCAGGGCACAGGACATACCCGCAGCCCCTCCACCTATCACCAGGGCGTCGAAATCCATTATTTCCCGGCTTTTTTTGCAATGGCCCTGGACATCAGCAGGATCACCATCAGCAGGATCACACAGCTTGAGGCAAGTATTCCGATTAGGGCAGCTGCACTTTCACCTGCCATTGGGGCATTGACATCCAGAAAGCTGAAGTTGTAGATTACGAGGCCAAAGGCCAGGGCGATGAGGATGTAGATGAGGATCTTCATATGAAAAGCGTTTTTATGTTAGTGGCAAAAAGTTTTACTGCGATGGCCAGCAGGATGATTCCGAATATCTTCCGGATCACCGTGATTCCCTGTTTTCCGAGGAAATGTTCAATCTTTCCGGAGGATTTCAGAACAATATACACAAAAATAATATTTATCAGGATAGCCACCCCAATGTTGACCGTCTGATATTCTGCCCTCAGGGAAAGGATGGAGGTCATCGTTCCGGCCCCCGCGATAAGTGGGAACGCCAGGGGCACCACGGCTGCTGTTTCGGGTTCATCGTCCCTGTAAAGCTGGATTCCGAGGATCATCTCCAGGGCCAGGAAAAAGAGCACGAAGGCACCTGCTACGGCAAAGGAATTGACGTCGACTCCAATCAGGTTGAGGATCTCCTTTCCAACGAACAGGAAGGCGATCATTAGGATTCCCGCCACAATGGTCGCCTTTTCACTCTGGATATGTCCCACTTTCTTCCGCAGGTCCAGTACGATGGGAATGCTGCCGATGATATCGATCACGGCAAAAAGGATCATACTGGCCGAGATTATTTCCCTTAGGTCGAATTCCATAGCGGTGAATTTTGAAACGACAAAATTACGCTATAAAAGGCGATTGTCCTCTTCCGAACCTGTTTTAAATTTTAACTAAGGCAGCCAAATTATTATTTTTCAGGACTTCGGGAATTCAATTACCTTTGCAGCATGTTTCAAATAGGAAAAACCATCATATCTGAAGACCTTCTGGAGAAGGAGTTTGTGTGCAACCTATCTGCCTGTAAGGGAGCCTGTTGCATAGACGGCGACGCTGGCGCTCCGCTCGACGAAGATGAGACCAGGATTCTGGACGAGATCTACCCGAAGGTGAAGCCATTTCTTCGGAAGGAAGGCATAGAAGCCATTGAAGCCCAGGGCACCTGGATCATTGGCGAAGATGGTGAATTTGAAACTCCACTCATCAACGGCGCCGACTGTGCCTATGTGACCTTCGACAAAAAGGGCACTGCTCTCTGTGGGATCGAGGAAGCCTACAACCAGGGCGAGATCAGCTGGAAAAAACCCGTGTCCTGTCACCTGTACCCCGTGCGGGTTCAGGAGTATTCCGAATTCTCTGCTGTGAACTACCACCAGTGGGAGATCTGTGACGATGCCTGTTCCTTGGGAAAAGAACTTCAGGTTCCCGTGTATAAATTTGTGAAGGCAGCCCTCATTCGAAAGTTGGGAGAAGACTGGTACGCGGAACTGGAGAAAACAGCCGAGACTCTGAAGACACCACAGGTTTAGAAGCAGCGAGGAGAGCTTCGGGGTACGAGTTGCGAGTTTTTAGTCCGATGTTAAATTGATGATTTTTAATGCATTACCTGCCCTCTCTCCCAAATTTTCCTTACATTTAATCCTACCCTACAAATTTTCAGCCCCTTTTTCCATGCTCTAGCCACAGCTTGGCCTGAGTACTATGGCGTTAACTGAAGTAAAATCCATAAAACCAAAGATCATGAAAAAGCTGACAATTTTATTCATTTCCCTATTCCTGGCAGGTAGCACGGCAGAAGCACAATTTCTCAAAAAACTGAAGAAAAAGGTGGAGCAGAAGGTAGAGCAGAAGGTAGTAGACAATATTTCGGACAAGGCAGCCGCCGAAACTGAAAAATCCCTAAACAACATGTGGGAAATGGATCTTGGAGGAGTACCCATGGGCGGAGAAAAGGTTGATCCCGCAGAAATACCCG
Source organism: uncultured Salinimicrobium sp. (assembly GCA_965653085.1). Classification (GTDB taxonomy): domain Bacteria; phylum Bacteroidota; class Bacteroidia; order Flavobacteriales; family Flavobacteriaceae; genus Salinimicrobium. The sequence continues at coordinate 3,438 of CBFGYW010000127.1, read as the reverse complement.
CGAACTATAACTTCGATTGGGAATATGCATTAAATATGCATTCCAAACAGGGGGATATGGAGTTCACCTACCTCCTGAAAAAGGACGCGCCGCATTTTGGGATACAGATGCCTCAGGTACCGGGGATGTTCATGGTGATGGACGGGGAGAGAAAGATGATGGTAATGTTCATGGATTCCGAAGGAAACAAAATGCTCACCGCCACCAAACTGGATCCGGAAGCCATAGATGAATCAGATGCTGAAAATCCATATAAGGATGCTAAAATAAAGGAAATAGGCTCAAAAGAGATCCTGGGCTACACCTGTAAAGGCTATCAGACAGAAACCCCCGACCACCTTTTCACCTTCTACGTGACCGATGAAGCAGGGGTAGGTTTCAGCGAAATCTTCCAGGCAAATCAGAAGAACGCTCCCAAAGGCTTCAATTCCGACTGGTTTGCTGACGGTTCAGCGCTTATGATGGAAATGAACATGGAAGACAAAAAGAATCCTTCAAACAATATGACGATGACCTGCACCAGACTGGAGAAGAAAAACTTCACCATCAACAAAAGTGACTATCAGGCTTTTTAAGTTCAAGTCTGAAATCGATCCGTTTTAAGTGCCGGAAGGCACAGCAGGATACTACAGCCCCGGGTTCCAACCCGGGGTTTTTATTGTGCCAATATTCCGGTTGCAGTAGGTACTGCCAACGTCCGGGGGCATGCACCATCTTAAAAATTTTATTGTTTTATTAACAGCTTACACGTAGTTGATTTTCAACAAGATACCTTTAGAAATTAATAAAACCCCAACAACCATGCGGGCCCGCCGTGTTGACAACTTTGTTGAAAACGTTTGCTGAATTTTGGCAATTCATCTTAATGTATTTGCAATATTTGTTATTCCAACTTTTGTAATAACCATCCAAGAAAACCAAAAATTTATGGCTGCCATAGAACCCATTCTTCAAGAAAACAAAGACAGATTCGTCATTTTCCCCATTAAACACCACGATATATGGGATTGGTACAAGAAAATGGAAGCCAGCTTCTGGACAGCTGAAGAGATCGACCTGCACCAGGACATGAGCGACTGGACCACAAAACTCAATGCAGACGAGCGTTATTTCATAAAACATATCCTTGCTTTCTTTGCAGCTTCTGATGGGATCGTGAACGAGAATCTAGCAGAGAACTTCGTGAATGAGGTTCAGTATTCCGAAGCAAAATTCTTCTATGGATTCCAGATCATGATGGAGAATATCCATTCTGAAACCTATTCCCTTTTAATTGACACTTATGTCAAGGATGAGAAGGAGAAGAACAACCTTTTCAAGGCCATAGAGGTATTCCCGGCCATTCAGAAGAAAGCCAACTGGGCGCTGAAATGGATTGAATCTGATTCCTTTGCAGAGAGGCTTATTGCTTTCGCTGCGGTAGAGGGGATTTTCTTTTCCGGAGCTTTCTGCTCGATCTTCTGGCTGAAGAAAAGAGGCCTGATGCCCGGACTTACCTTCTCAAATGAGCTGATCTCAAGAGATGAAGGGGTACACTGTGACTTTGCAGTACACCTACATAACAACCACCTGGTTAACAAGGTGCCAAAGGAACGCATCCGCGAGATCATTGTGGATGCCCTAAATATAGAACGCGAATTCATTACAGAATCCCTGCCCGTGAGCTTAATAGGAATGAATGCCAAGCTGATGACCCAGTACCTGGAATTCGTGGCCGACAGGCTTCTGGTGGAACTGGAATGCGAGAAGGAATATGGCACAGCCAATCCTTTCGATTTCATGGATATGATCAACCTGCAGGGCAAGACCAACTTCTTCGAAAAGAGAGTGGGCGAATACCAGAAGGCGGGGGTGATGAACAAGGATAAGGACACCAACAAGATCAGTTTCGACGCAGATTTTTAGTATTAAAGTTGCGAATCCCCGGATAGTGGAATAAAACATCCGTGGATTCGTGGCCCCCCTTTTATGTAAGATCAGCAGAAAAATCTGCGGGATCTTCAGAAAAACCATACCCAAAAGTACCAGGCATTCAATTAACCAACTAATTAATTTTCAGAAATGTACGTAGTAAAGAGAGACGGCCGCAAGGAACCCATTATGTTCGACAAGATCACCGCCAGGGTGAGGAAACTTTGTTATGGATTGAATGAGCTGGTAGACCCTGTAAAGGTCGCCATGCGGGTTATTGAAGGCCTCTACGACGGCGTGACCACCAGTGAACTAGACAACCTGGCTGCCGAGATCGCTGCCACCATGACTACTGCTCATCCGGATTACGCAAAGCTGGCAGCCCGGATTTCGGTGTCGAACCTTCATAAGAATACCAAAAAGTCCTTTTCGGAGGTAATGACAGATCTATACGAATATGTCAACCCCCGCACCGGTCAGAAAGCCCCCCTTTTGGCCGATGATGTGTACGAGGTGATTCAGAAAAACAGGGAGATCCTCGATTCCACCATCATTTACAACCGTGACTTCCAGTACGATTACTTCGGGTTCAAGACCCTGGAACGCTCCTATCTTCTGAAAATAAACGGAAAGATAGCCGAAAGGCCCCAGCATATGCTGATGCGTGTTTCGGTGGGAATCCATCCTGATGATATAGAGGCCGCATTGGAGACCTACGACCTGATGTCGAAGAAGTACTTCACCCACGCCACCCCTACCCTCTTCAATGCTGGAACCCCCAAGCCACAGATGTCATCCTGCTTCCTGCTCACAATGAAGGATGACAGCATTGACGGCATCTACGACACATTAAAGCAGACCGCCAAGATCTCCCAGTCCGCGGGAGGAATTGGATTATCCATCCATAACGTCCGTGCCACTGGATCCTATATTTCAGGCACCAACGGGACTTCCAACGGGATTGTCCCTATGCTCCGCGTGTTCAATGATACCGCGAGATATGTGGATCAGGGCGGCGGGAAAAGAAAAGGTTCCTTTGCCATTTATGTAGAACCCTGGCACGCTGATATCTTCGACTTCCTCGACCTGAAGAAGAACCACGGAAAAGAAGAGATGCGGGCAAGAGACCTGTTCTATGCAATGTGGATCCCCGACCTTTTTATGAAACGCGTGGAGGAAGATGGACCGTGGACCTTAATGTGCCCACATGAATGCCCTAACCTTTACAATCTTCACGGAGAGGAATTCGATAAATTGTATCTTCAGTACGAAGCCGAAGGAAAAGGCCGTAGAGCCATTAGGGCGAGGGAACTCTGGGAAAAGATCCTGGAGTCCCAGATTGAGACCGGAACCCCTTATATGCTCTATAAGGACGCAGCCAATCGAAAGTCGAATCAGCAGAATCTTGGGACCATCCGTTCCTCCAATCTCTGTACAGAGATCCTGGAATACACCAGTGAAGACGAAGTAGCCGTCTGTAACCTTGCTTCCATTGCCCTGCCTATGTTCATCAAGGGGAATGAATTT
>CBFGYW010000126.1:0-5621 GCA_965653085.1 uncultured Salinimicrobium sp. | reverse complement strand
AAAGGGTAAAAGGAATAGCAAAGGCCATTGAGAATCCCAGCATCCCCACAATAGGCATAATGGCTTCCCCACTGGCAGCCTGCAGCAGGATGGTCCCTGCAATGGGCCCGGTACAGCTGAAACCTACCAATACCAGGGTAAAGGCCATAAAAAAGATGCCCAGCACCCCTCCCCTGTCGGCCTGTTTATCGATCCGGTTCACAAAGCTGTTGGGGAGGGTGATCTCGAACAATCCAAAGAATGACAGTGCAAAGATCACGAAAATGGCAAAGAACAGCAGGTTAGGCAGCCAGTGGGTACTGAGGAAATTGGCAAAGCCGGCCCCGAAGATCAGGGTTACCAGTGTCCCTACGACAGTGTAGATCAAAATGATGAACAAACCGTAGATCATCGCATTCATTTTCCCTCTGCTCCCTGAGCCTTTTGTAAAATAGGATACGGTCATGGGGATCATGGGAAAAACACAGGGGGTGAGCAAAGCTGCCAGCCCTCCCGCAAAGGAGAGCAGGAAGAAGTTCAGCAGACTGCCCCAGCTTCTATCTGTTTCTCCCGACTCTTCAGCATATGGATTGTTAAAGGGCTTCATCTGTACCACCGGGGGTTCTCCGGTGTCCTGTGCCCCTCTTTCCGTAGCGGAAGCAGGAGTCCCCAAATTAGGGTTTTCCTGCCCCTCCTCTCCCACCCCATAGGCGAATAGGGAGGACTGCTCCTTATCTCTTTCCCGGAGCAGGGACTTACCTTTTTCATCAAAATGAAAGCTGGTCTCAAAAGGAATGCACTGCCCCGATTCATCGGAACAGATCTGGTATGAGATACTTCCCTGGTATGAGGTCTCTTCCCCCGTTACAAGTACCTCCTGCGTAAAATGGGCTGTGCCTGTGAAATAGGTATATTCCCCGTCCCATAACTCGTCATACTTCTTTTTGGGATCTATGGGAACGACCTCTCCCTGAAGTTCATAGGTGTCGGAGGGAACAAAACTGAATTCCGTCACCATGGGACCTACCTCTTCACTGAAATCGCTGGAATACATATACCAGCCTTCAGGGATCTCTGCTTTGAACTGAAGACTCAGGTTGTTATCAGCACTTTCAGAAGCTGCCACTGAGAATTTCCAGTCCGGCGCTTCCATGAGCTGTGCCTGCATGGAGAAGAAGCCGAGGAAAACCCCCAGAAGGCTCAGAATGATCTTATTTTTCTTTTTCATAATTTAGTTTTTGAAACAGCGATTTTTAAATTACTTCAGGCTGTTCAGGAACTCCTTGAAATCCCTGGTGTCGAACTGTCCCATCCCCCTGTGGGTGAGGGCCAGATTTCCAGCAGCGTCAATAACGTAGGTGGTGGGGATGCTGTTGGTGGCATACATGGAAGGCATGGGTCCCGCCAGGCGATAGATCTCAAAGTCGAAACCTTTTTTCTTTCTAAAGTCTATGGCCTTCTGAAAATCCTGGTCCACGGAAAGCATTACAAAAGCCACCTCCTCCTGTTCCACGTCGTTGTACAGTTTGTTGATCCCGGGCATTTCTGCAATACATGGCGGGCACCAGGTCGCCCAGATATTAAAGAAGATCACCTTCCCTTTCAGGCTGGCCATTTCGACGGTCTGCCCTTCGGAATTGATCAGTTTCATACTGAAATCTGCTTTGGTGGTAGGGGTATTCATGGCCAATTCCGATCTTTCTTCCACATCGGGATCCATAAGGCCGGTGGCCAGTATTCCGCGCTGCAGAAAGCCGAAGACTTCGGTATGCAGGCCTGTCACAAAAAGGAGAAGCATTACGCCTCCTATGATTCCATATTCTTTTAGGTTCTTTTTCAATTTCGTATTCATGATCTTGGATTTTTAAGATGTAAAAAGTTGATAAGGCTGATCTCCGGAGAAACAGCTGAATTGTGAGGGAAAGAGCATATTTTGAGGAGGCTAAAGGCAATCCTGTACGGAAGACCAGACCACAATTATGCCTGGGTGACAAGGATCCTGTAAAGTCAAAAGAGAGATCTGAAAGATCGCTTCCTGTGCAGCAAAATAAGCTCTATACAGCAGCTTTGGGAGGCGGAGAGGTAATTGGCCGCTCCACGGCGTGAAGCCGCAGTACAGGGCTTGAAAATTCGTGGAAAGGGGTAATGACGAACGTAGTGAAAGGGTCAACCACTTCAAAGTGGAAGAAGGAGTTGCAGAAGGAATCGTATTCCATCTGCAAGCCTGCAGGAGATTCCTCCAAGTCCTCAGCTACCGGGGTGGCAGCGAGTAAATTCTTCATTTTGCAGGAATGCGTGACCACCACAAGATCTTCCGAATCCGCAACCAGGTTCAACAGCTGCCCGTCAAAGGCAAAAAGCTTCGTCAGCATCAGGAGGGCCAGAAATAAGGATATGTGGTTTTTCATCTGCACGGTAACAAAGTTAAGGAACCATATCTAAAAGAATGTAACTTAAGTTACATATTGAGAATTTAGATCTAACCTTAGCCGGGGTTGAAAACATCGGGCCATGATTCAACCTCCCTCCAAAATTACTCTACTAAAGCAACCAAAAAAATATAATACCTCAGCCTTCAAAGTTTAAGAACCAAGAATCATGTATAGATATCTACCCGCACAATCAGATTAACCAATAACCAATTAACAAGTACACTAATGCGGCAGTTTTTCCCTGAACACTCCATACAAATAGGTCCCCAGCAAGGCTCCCGCGAGTACGACAAAAATGGGGAAATAACCTGCTCCTATCAGGGTATAAATTGGTCCGGGACAAGAGCCTGCAAGGCCCCAGCCAAGCCCAAATAGAATACCGCCGTACATATATCGGCTGAAGCTTTTTTCCTTGGGCGCAATATGAATGGTCTTCCCGTCTATATCACGCAGCCTGTATCTTTTTATCAAATAGGTTCCCAGCACTCCAAGGCTGAGGGCAGATCCCATGATGCCGTACATATGGAAAGATTCGAAGCGGAACATTTCATAGATGCGGAACCAGGAAGCAGCTTCGCTTTTGAACATGACTATTCCGAAAATGATGCCTATAACTAAAAATTTAATATATCTCATAATTTAAAAAATAAGGGGAAACAACAGGTGAACCATGATGAGCCCACCGATAAAGAAACCGACCACTGCTATCAGGGAAGGCAGCTGCAGATTACTCAGTCCTGAAATGGCGTGTCCTGAAGTACAGCCTCCCGCCCAGCGGGCTCCAAAGCCAATCAGCAGTCCGCCCAGCAATAACAGGATCAGGGATTTGGGGTCCGTCAGGGCTTCCGAAGCAAACAGTTCCTCCGGCAAGTAAGCCTCGCCCGCACTGTCAAAGCCAAGGTCCTGCAGCGCATTTACAGTTTCCGGATTAATATTGACCGCAGTATCAGCACTTAACAAATTGGCGGCTATAAAACCTCCAATTACAGCTCCCATTACTACCACAAGGTTCCATTGCTGACTTCTCCAGTCGAAATTAAAAAAGTCTGTCTTTTTTCCTGCCCCTCCGATCGTGCACATGGTCCGCAGGTTCGAGGACATGCCAAAGGTCTTTCCTCCGAATACAAGCAGGAACATGATGCCTGCAATTAAAGGCCCTCCTATATACCAGGGCCAGGAATCCATAATCCAATCCATACTATTATCATTTTTTATCGGTTGCAAAGAAAACATGATTTAGATCATAGGACAGTAACAAATGTTACAGTATGATCCCATAAATTCTCAGCCTCTATGTAACAAAAGTAGCTTTCCGCAGGGAAAACGTTCCCTAATTTTATTGAACTGCCCATGCTGCTGGAACAAAAGAATTTTGACCTGCCCCTGTTAGTGATCACAGATCTGCATGCACAAATAACTGCCGATTTTATTCTCGGATACCCAGGGAAATACGTTAGAAATTCACAAAAGATTATTACCCTCTTTTTTTACCCACGATAAAAAAGAGCTAACTTCAGAAAACCTAAAAGATCAAGTTATGAGCTATTATTTTTCAAAAATACTTCCCGATTCCTTTGAGGGAGCAATAGAGAAAGTTACAAAAGAGCTAAAGGAAGAAGGCTTTGGAATACTTACGGAAATTGACGTCAGGGAAACCTTCAAAAAGAAACTGGATGTCGATTTCAGAAAGTACCGGATCCTTGGTGCCTGCAACCCGCAGATGGCATATAAGGCCATAACTTCGGAGAGCAAGATCGGCACCATGCTGCCCTGCAATGTCATAGTGCAGGAGCTGGAAGACGGAAAAACAGAAGTTTCAGCCGTTGACCCCGTAGCCTCCATGAGTGCCATAGAGAATCCGGAACTCGGCGACATTGCCCAGCAGGTGCGCACCAAGCTGGAGACTGTTATTCAACGACTTTCCTGAGTTATTTTCCCGCATCTTATGAAGGACCAGGCTGAAAACCAATGTACTTAGCCCGGTCCTTTTTTCAGTAGAAAACCTGCTGCCACCTCCCTTTCCTTCCATTCTATTACTGGATCCTCCACCTTCGGAAGACGTCTTGTTCTGTAACAAAAGTGACTGACCAGCGGCTGATTATCAGCTAATTTTGTCCTGTTAAAACAAATAAACACAACGTAAAACATACAGATATGAAATTGAATGAAGTTATCCGAAATAACGAAGGAACCATTGTGGATGTTCGTACTCCGGGAGAGTTCCGCGGAGGAAGTGTGGCCGGGGCGGTGAACGTACCGCTGAATGAGGTACCGCAAAGAATTGAGGAACTGAAACAAATGGCCGGCCCCCTGGTCCTGTGCTGTGCTTCAGGAAACAGGAGCGGACAGGCAGCAGATTACCTGTCCCACCAGGGAATCCCATGCCTTAATGGAGGTTCCTGGGTGGAAATAAATTTCTTAACCGCAGAAGAAGTATAGTTATGATTGCAAAACTTAAAGACCTTTTCGGAATAAAACCCGCCCCTTATTATAAGCAACTGATGAAGGAAGGCGGCGTCGTGATCGATGTGCGCAGCAAGGCCGAGTATTCGGGCGGACATATCAAAGGATCAAAGAACATCCCCCTGCCCTCCCTGAATTCCGGTATCGGATTGCCTAAGGACAAGGACAAGCCCATTATCACCTGCTGTGCCTCGGGCATGCGCAGTGCCTCGGCGAAAAGCCTTCTCCGGTCCAGGGGCTATACCCGGGTCTACAATGGCGGAGGCTGGTCCGGTCTTAACTCAAAATTATCCTGAGAATGATGAAACGTATCACCACCGGATGGACCTGGATCAGGGCCGCCTATTTGGGCATCGGACTCTGGGTGATCCTTCAGTCCGCTTTTGAAGGTCAATGGCTGGGGATCATTTTGGGCACCTGGCCTGCAGCCATGGGATTGTTTGGCCTCGCCTGTGCCGGAGGCAGCTGTGCCACGGGCAGTTGTTCTGCAAAACCTGATGGAAATCATAAACTAAAGTAAAGCAAGTAAATACCTTTATAATCTTAAAACACCTTTAAATGGAACCACATAAATATCAAGTTGACCTGAGCTGGAGCTCCGACCGTAAAGGCGAAGTCTCTTCTCCTGTATTAGATCAGAAAATTGAAGTAGCCACCCCGCCGGAATTCCCCAAGGGGATGCCGGGCATCTGGTCGCCCGAACACCTTTTCACCGCCGCTGTTAGCAGCTGTTTCATGACCACTTTC
>CBFGYW010000125.1:0-5628 GCA_965653085.1 uncultured Salinimicrobium sp. | reverse complement strand
CGTTATCGCACATTCTATATCTATAGAATTTGAAAATAAAAACCCCCTCCGAAGCGGGCTTATAGCCACTTAAGACAAGGGATATTATTGACCGCTAGTTAGACCGGGACTAGAAGGACTTCCTGAATGCATTGACGGTCCGCTAATACTGGGTGGAATTTCAGCAGAGCTCGGAGTGTTCGAATTTACTTCAATAGAATCGGCTGGATTAATCATATCAGAGTTATGCGGATTCACTGCAGGCAGATTATTATGCGGGCGTCTGGGCTCACCATAACAGGAAGTATCTGGAGGAGGGTGATATAGAGGAAGCTTTGAGTGCTGCCAGTGCAGTAGGAGATGACGCTATAATGAAAAAAACTACCGGTAGGGTGGTTCCAGACGCTTTTACTCATGGAACCTCCCAGCAACGAATGGAGTGGTTTACAAAGGGATACAGAACCGGTGATATTAATCAGGGGAATACATTTCAGGCGCTCTAGCAATGGCCGGAAATTGGATATTTCCCCCTTCCCGTTAAACCTTTCTTAAAGCCTGTTTTTGAGGGATAAATGACCTTACTTTTTCCTAATTTGCGACTGAAAGAAATTGACTGAAATGCATATTGCCGACGAGATTTTAAGGGAGGTTGAAGAGAGAAAAATTGCAGACATTTTTTCAGAACCGGATAAGACCAAGGTTTTTCTCCAGCTTAAGGAATTGGAGATGATCACAATAACTGAAAGCGGAGTTGAAATTACCGAAGAAGGGCGAAAGGCTCTTGATCTTGGGATAAAGAATTACTTTGCCCAAAAAAGAAGCATTAAACCCTCTCCAAAAGAGTCTGAAGATACTACCCCATCACTCCTACAGGAGCCATCTATTGACTTGACAATTTCATACGCTATTCCAGCTGCTATTATTGTCCTTCTTTTTCTCCTTCTCCTTTTCGGAGATATCCACAGGAGCTAAATACCATCTGATTATATAAAAAATAGTCCGTGGCTCCCTGCTACGGCGCCAATTAATGTTATCAGGCTTAGCAGCAGGAGGATCCAATGTGCCCGATGTACCCATTTAAAGGTTAATTCCGGCTTTTCTAAAGCTTTTTTTCGGAACAGGCGATGAAGTACAAGCGGCTCCAGCACAAATAGAATAATGCTGAATAGTAGCCATACCAGAATCATCGCATGGATCCACCAGAAAGAAGCGTAAAGCAACCGGTTCCATGCATCCAGCTGGTAAAGCATGTAGAACCCGCTAAGGCCGGTTAAAAGAGTAAAGACCTTTGCCTGAAGGGCAAATCTTCCTTCTATCTTTTCAAAGGTTTCCAATCGCTCTTCCCGGGATTTCATTCTTTTTACTGCGGGGAGGATAACAGTAGTGACCATTGCTACTCCTCCAATCCAGAACACCACTCCAAGGATATGGATAATTCTAGCAATGGTTATTTCCATAAATTCAAATTCGATGCCTTAAAGTTAACTACTTCAATTTAATCCGGTTGAAAAAAGATAGAACTATAAGCAACTTTAAAGTATTTTAAAGCGAAATAACTCTATTATAAGTTTTGCGGTAGGTAAAACCACGACAAAGTGAACCCAAGCCATTATGAGCCTATATCTTAATCAGTCCCTTATGCCGATCAGTTGCCTGTGTTGGGATCTATGACAGAGCAAACCTTATTGATGCTGTTGGCAGGAAAACCTCCTTTGGCGGCGTGCTCCTGAACCATTTCCACATTAGGTGCTGTATATACGCAATAGAGTTTGTCACCGGTCACATAGCTGTGAAGCCAGGATATTTCAGGTCCCATTTCCTTGAGTACACTGTTGGAGTTCTGCGAGATTCCCTTTAATTCTTCAGGAGACAGATTCCCGGCTCCTGGAAAATCCCGTTCAATGACAAAAAGATTCTGCTTGCTGGAGGCAGCTTCCGTTCTTATTTTTTCGGCGGAAGTACTGCCATTCGAATTTGTGTTCATAACCTTGATTTAAATTAAACCTTTCCTAAAATCCAGTTTCTATAACGTTAGTAGGGGGAGTCTCAGAGCACTCTGGTCAATTCTGGTGAACGAAGAAGCTACTTTCGTATACATAAGCAGCTCTAATTTAGCGAATTAAGTTGTCCGATTTCCTGAATAGTTGAGAAATTTTTTCTGTTTAATAAAAAAGGTTAGTTTTAATGGAGCTGAATCCATTATGAAGTGAAAGATTTTTAAAGGACCAGAACTTTGGCCCCGGAAACAGGATGAGATCAAGCATTGTTAGCTGAAAAGAACGAACCAAATAATCTGATATGGACTATAAAGTACTTATTGTTGACGATGATCCTATGATGCTGTTCCTCCACAAAAATCTATTAATAAAAAGCGGAGTCTGCCAAGAACCCCTGACTTTCCTTAATGGGGAGGAGGCGTTACGTTTCTTAATGGCTGAACCCGTGGGAAAATGCTGGTATACAATGCTGCTGGACATCAACATGCCCGTGATGAATGGATGGCAGTTGCTGGAAGCATTAAAGGAACTTCCTGTAGCCTGTGTAGTGGATGTCGCAGTAGTGTCTTCATCGGTGGATAGAAGGGACAGGGAGAAGGCGATGGAATATGCCCAGGTGTCCTGCTACCTTACCAAACCGTTCTACAATATTGAAGAGGTGAGGAAGATGAAGCAACGAAGGCTGGTTCAGGAATAGAAGTAACTGTTTTTTACAATTTTCTGAAAAGTTCAATAACTCTTTAGTCTGATGCTGAAGTCCTCAAAAGATTTATAAAATAATCCAGTCGACCAGTGCTCCTACCAGTGCCATTATAATTGCCAGCCAGAGTGATGAGAGGAAGCCATGGGTTTTGAAATCCTTACTCAGCTTATCGGCAAGTTCAATAATGATAGCGTAGGCCACCACTCTTGTGACGAACCCCAGGCCTAGGAAATAAAATATTCCAACCGTAGCTATATTCAGGAGCAGGGTGAGTAGCCAGCTAAGGAAAAAGCTGAGAATTCCAATCAAAAAGGCCACGATTATCGCGGCTTTCCAACCTTTGAGTTCCACCTTAGGCAGGACTTTAGCAGCGAGTAACAGAACAATTGCGTCAATTACAATATGGATTAACCAGTCGATCATGATCTTTGGTGTTAGGATTATTTTGATTCTCAACTAACTAAGTTAAGCTCTTTAACGACAGGGTCAAAAATATTTAGCAAAGAATTAAGGCTATTCCATCATCCGTTTGAAAGCAGAAGGAGGATGGTATACTGCCCAGGGGCTTGCGTTAAGGCTTTCATAATCATAACAGTAGAGCCTGCAGTTCTTTTTATCTTGTATCTGCTAATCGATAAGTAAATACAATGAGGTCAATTTGGAACGGCTCAATAAGCTTTGGACTGGTCACTATTCCTATTAAGATGTACTCGGGATCTGAGGAGCGCCAAGTGGATCTGGATATGCTGGATAAGAATGACCATGCCAGGATAAGATATAAGAGAGTGAACGAGGTGACGGGTGAAGAGGTTGTATGGAAGGATATCGTGAAAGGCTTCAAACAGGATGAGGGGTATGTAATCCTTACTGATGAAGATTTTGCCAAGGCTAATATGAAGAAGAGCAAGACCATCGATATTGAGGAATTCATAATGGAAGACGAAGTGGAAGAAGTGCTCTTCAAGAAACCCTATTTCCTGGAACCTCAAAAGGACGGAGAGAAATCATATAACCTTTTGAAGAAAGCCCTCCAGGAAACCGGAAAACTTGGAGTTGCAACCTTTGTAATGCGTCAGAAGGAAAATCTAAGTCTAATAGGAGTATACAAGGAAGCACTTGTTCTACACGTCATCAGGTTTGCAGATGAACTCCGAAATCCCTCTGATCTCAAGCTGCCCGAGGCTGAAGTCTCAAAACGCGAGGTAGATATGGCTAAAACCCTTATCGACCAATATACGGAAAAGTTTGACCTGGAAAAGTATAAGGATGTGTATACCGAGCAGCTCATGGATATAATCAAGGCAAAATCTGCAGGAAAAGTCATTCCTACCGAGAAATTTGAAACCAAAGCGACTCCCGCAAAAGACCTTATGGCGCAGCTTAAGGCCAGCCTTGAGAAAAAGAAGAAAAGCAAAGCCTCTTAAATGGGACTGGATGAATACAAAAAGAAACGGGATTTTTCCCAGACACCAGAGCCAGATGCTTCTTATCACAAGAATAAAGCCGGGCTGCGGTTCGTAATCCAACGGCATGAGGCAACCCGACTTCATTATGATCTTCGACTGGAAATGGAGGGGGTGCTAAAGAGTTGGGCGGTCCCAAAAGGGCCTTCCATGAACCCTGAAGATAAACGACTAGCCATCCAGACGGAAGACCATCCAATAAAATATCTTACTTTCCACGGTACTATTCCCAAGGGAAACTATGGTGCGGGAAGAATGACTATCTGGGATGAAGGTACCTATGCACCTGCTTATGGAGGTGGGGAAGAAACGCTTCTCGAAATGATGGAGAAAGGAGATGTGAAACTGAAGTTTTCCGGAACCAAGGTCAAAGGTACTTTTGCCCTTGTCCATACCAACAGGGGAGACCAGAAAAATCAGTGGCTGTTGATAAAAAAGGTGGATGAGTATTCAACAGACCTTTCCTATGATGCCGAAAACCTCGTGGAACACGAGGAGGGCGAGCAGAAGGAAGTGAAGAAGCTGAAGGTGAACCAGCTTATTAAACCCATGTTGGCAACCAAGGCACCAGAAATTTTCAACAAGGCGAACTGGATCTACGAACTCAAGTGGGATGGGTACCGAGCCATAGCCAACATCAGCAATGGAAAGGTGGATTTCTATTCCAGGAACGGGATTTCCTTTAAAACCAAATTTGCAGCATTATATCATCAGTTAAAAAATATTCAACATGATGTCATCCTGGATGGAGAAGTGGTAGCTCTCAATGAAGAAGGCCTTCCGGTTTTCCAGAAACTTCAGAATTTCCAGAATGATCCAACCGGGGAATTGAGGTATTACGTCTTCGATCTTCTATTCCTGAATGGGCATAACATTATGCATCTGCCATTGCTGGAGCGCAAAAGCCTTATTTCCGAAGTTGTTGAGGATGTTCCCCAGGTTTATTACTGTGACCACGTTGAAGCAATGGGAAAAACCTTTTTTCAACAGGCAGTAGACGCCGGAATGGAGGGAGTAATTGCAAAAAAAGCCGATTCACAATACATCCCCGGCAGCCGCAGTGACAACTGGCTTAAAATAAAGGCTTTCGAAAGCCAGGAAGCTCTTATCTGCGGTTATACCGAATCCAAAGAGACAAGTTCTCCCTTTGGCTCGATTATCCTGGGAATGCACCGGGATGAGGAACTGGTGTATATTGGAAACTGCGGGACAGGATTTACCATGGCGAGCCAGCGGGAACTCATGGAGCTATTTATGCCATTGGAAACTGAAGATTGTCCCTTTTCAAAAAAACCCAACCTGAAAGGCAGAAAAGCCACGTGGCTGCGTCCAGAGCTCATTTGCGAGGTTAAATTCTCAGAATGGACCCAGAGTGGGAATATGAGACATCCTTCCTTTAAAGGCCTCAGATTCGATAAAACGCCCACAGAAATAGATAAAGAGGAGGTCGCCAAAGTTCCAATTCAAAAACCAGCTGCCCCTAAGG
>CBFGYW010000124.1:0-5635 GCA_965653085.1 uncultured Salinimicrobium sp. | reverse complement strand
CGTTATGGCTTCTGGTTAAAAGTTTGTTGAATCAGCTAAAAATATGACTATTTTCGCAGAAAAAGCCTTTATGCAGTTAGCTTTTAACAAGATTTTAAAGGAGGAAATCCCTCAGATTCTGCCTTTGGTGCAACGCCTTATGAACCACCAGTTTTCCGATGAAATTCTCCTGGCAAGGTTCGGGGAAATGTTCTCTCAGAACTATGAGTGCCACGGGATCGTCCTCGAGGGAAAACTTATCGGCGTCTTTGGTCTCTGGTTCATGACGCGCCATTATGCCGGAAGATCCTGTGAACCCGACCATATCTATATTTCTGAAGAACATCAGGGAAAGGGGATAGGAAAAAAACTCTTTGAATACATCTACGCCATTGCCGCTGAAAGGGGCTGCGAAACCTCGGAACTCAACAGCTATGTGAGCAACTACCGCTCGCATAAGTTTTACCTCAATGAAGGGTATGTGATCAAGGGCTATCATTTTCTGAAAAGCCTGTAAGTCCAAATCTTTCCAACTCTTTTCTGAATTCAGGAGGAAATTCGCAGGATTTCTCCCGGAATCCTGTTCCTGGGCCCCTCGTAATTGGTTGTGACCTGATCTAGATCTAATTTACACTTCCTATACTAAAAATGTCTGCAAGGTGTCTATCAGGTGTCTATGAGGTGTCTATGAGGTGTCTATGAGGTTCGAAGGAAAAGAAGTTGGAAGTACCGCCAATGGGGGGTTTTGTGTGTAAGGAGCCAGGGTATTTTTTGATAGAGATATTTCCGAAATTTCTCAGGGTCATTTCCACAAAAAATTCTCACATTTTTTTTTGGAAGAATAAAAACTTAAATTCTATATTTGCAGGGCTAATGCGGGAGTAGCTCAGTTGGTAGAGCGTCAGCCTTCCAAGCTGAATGTCGCCGGTTCGAACCCGGTCTCCCGCTCCAGGACCTCACTATCTTAGTGAGGTCTTTTTTTTTGTGGAATTTCTCAAATTTGCTTGTAATTTGGTTTCAATAAAGTTTTAAGCATGATCAAAGCAACCCGAAATTTATTAAGATATCTGAACCAGAATCCTTCCAGTCTGCACTGGGAAATGATTTCTGCCTACGCCAATGTTATAGAAGAAAAGGGCGGGCCCGAGGATGGGGAGGCTGTGGGGGAATATTTACTGGAGCACCAGGGCAATTTCAACCTGAGCGAGCTTTATGACGTGGTGCTGAAATGGGGGTCTGCAGAGCTGGCGCAGAAGTTTTTTCAGATGTCAGTCTCAGAAGGAAAGTTAAAGGAAGGTTATGATCTCGAAGTAATGCAGGTTTTCGGCAGATTCCAGCTGGAGGAGGCCAGGCCGTTGCTGGTGGAGCATGCGCTGGGGGAATCTGATTATTACGCCAATCTGCACGCAGTAAGAGGCCTTCTCAACTATAACTGCGATGACCTGCAGGACAAAATCCGGGGAGCAATAGAAAATGTATACAAAAAGGGCCTGTTCAATGAACTGCTGCCTGCGCTGGTGAGCAAACTTCACGACCGGGAAGATGTATTGGAGCGACTTTTTATAACCGGGAATGAGTATTGCTCCAGCGATTGTAATGGCGGCATCTTTCTTGGGTTTTCCCTTTGCGGGGAACAAGGCCTGTCTTATTTCAAAAAAGCCATGTTTGAGCCTTTTTGGGAAGCACATTATCCCCCAAGGCATTATGTGGTGGAGGGGATGGAGAATCTTGGAATCACTTTTTCGCAGCTGTTCCGGGAAATTCAGAGTTTCAAGAATGAAGAAGAGCAGCGGTACGGCCTACTGGTGCTAAACTCTCTTCTGGAGGTTAAGATCAGTCATGAAAAAGTAAAAACAGATGCTCTGGAAAACTATATTGACCTGAAGCGGGATCTTTTTACACTGAGTGAAGGAAATTATTCCGGAGACCTGGCTGAATTTGCTGAAAAATTCGGGGAAAAGGATACTGCCTATCATCTGGAGGAACTCCTGCGACTCCGCCTGCAGGAGGAGGTTTTTTTCCAGTCAATCTAGGCGTTTTCTTATTTTGAAAGTTTCGATATAAGGGTTATCTTTATCTTTTTAGAAGCAAAATAAAGATGCTA
This sequence comes from uncultured Salinimicrobium sp., assembly GCA_965653085.1. Classification (GTDB taxonomy): domain Bacteria; phylum Bacteroidota; class Bacteroidia; order Flavobacteriales; family Flavobacteriaceae; genus Salinimicrobium. The sequence goes on along the minus strand of CBFGYW010000124.1, from coordinate 3,552 downwards.
TACCTTAAACCATCCTTATCCGGTTACTTGCAGAATTCCGAGATTTCAATTGAATTTCCGGAAGATCCCATTGTTGTAAATTTCACCAGCTTCAGGAAATCCAAGATCATCTTTCCGACTTATTAGGGCGCTCACGGGGGTGCCTGCGTAGCCTTTCAGATTTTATTCGTTACACTTCCTTCCCAGTATAGGGAACCAGAACCCGCAGAGTATTGTCTGCCCATAAAGGCTGTCCGGTTATTTTATTCAAGTATTGTTCGACCTTTAAAATTCAAAACCATGTCAAGAGGTAAAAATTTAAGAGAACCAGTTGTCGATGCTAAACAAAAGAAGCAGGAAAAGATCCAGAAAAAGCTGGAGGCAAAGATGATGAAAAAGAGAAAGATGAGGTAATTGCCTATAATTAGTTAACACGGGGGAAGCCGTCTGGAGGAGATCTTCAGACGGCTTTTCTTTTAAAAGGCTTTAAATATCCTTTCGCTTCACTGAACCTTCTGGCGGATAAGGGATGCTGTCCTTTAATTTCTGAATGGCCTGGGGATCGAAATTGGGGAGCTGCAGGTCTTTTTTCTCTTTCCATTCCTTCACCTTATCCGCGGCTGCCTTTGCCTTTTCTTCCGAAAGGCCCTTGTCGCGGCTGAAGTAAAGGGTCTGGGATGGGAAGGCCATTTCTGTTCCGCTGGCCGCGATGATGTCCATGATTCGTAGCAGCAGGTCCTCCTTCACTTCCAGATATTCATCGAAATTTGCTCCGTCTATATAGGACCAGATCTCAAGGTTAAGGGTAGACTCCCCAAAACCGAGAAAGCGCACCCGGGCAGGATTGGGATTCATCTTTGGGTGGGAGTACAGGAGCGCCCTGATCTCCACCAGCAGGAACCTGATCTGGTCGGGAGTGGTTTCATATCGCAGGCCGATGATATTGTGGAAAAGAAACCGGTCTCGATGGGCGTAATTCTCAATCTTGTCTGAGGAAAAACTGCCATTCGGAATGGTGACAATAGTACGTTCATTGGTCCTGATTTTTGTGGAACGCATTCCTATTTTTTCAACAGTGCCGACGGTATCACCCACTTTACAAAAGTCGCCCACGCGTACAGGCTGGTCGGTTATGACAGTTACACTCCCCACGAAATTCTCTATTGTCTTCTGCGCCCCCAGAGCCAGGGCGATACCTCCAATCCCAAGGGCCGCCAGGCCTGTGGTAACATTGAATCCTAGGATGCCCAGGATGGCGATGATTCCAAAGATGACGATGGCAATCTTGGCTGCCCGTTGGAGAAACAGGATTACTGAGACCCCGGAAACATTTCCGCGGGAACTCATTCTCCTTTTGCTGAACTCACCAATGAATTCTGCGAGGCTCCACAGGAAGATAAGGAAGGCTATGAATCCCACTATCATGGTGAGCCCGCTGAATTTCTGTCGCAGGATGATGGAGATGCCTATTCTTTCAGATAGATCCACAAAGATCCAGACAGCCAGGTAAATGCGGAAAGGCAGGCTCAGGGCCTGGATAACTCCTAAAGTAGGGTCAACCCGGGCCTTTCGCCAGAATTTTGGAATAAAATAAAGCAGCAGGGCAATGACCCCCCAGGAGATGAAATAGGCGAGGATCGCGATCAGCAGAAAGGTGAGCCACTGGCCAATAGCCACGCCACCCCACAGGTTGTCCTTAAGAAAATCGGGCAGGATCCTGTCTACCAGTAGCACTTCCTCCACTTCGGCAGCAGCGATGGCATCTACGGTTTCGGAAGAGAAAAGCCAGAGGGGAGCCTCCTCTTCGCCTGATACCTGTTCCACGAACAGACCCACGTTTTCGTCCTTTACCCTAAGGCTTCCCACTCTGTCGAGGCCTTCAGGTAAATCGTCTTGCTGCCGCCCCTCATATTCGTCGCTGATTAGGGAATACGGAATGATGTTCCCGCCTTTGTCCAGCAGGAATTGAAGCGTTCTTGCCAGGTGTTCCCTCTCCTCATTCTTTCGTGTGGGCGGGCCCAAACTGAAATAACGACTCGCCCTGCTATAGTTCTGGTCGGCAACGGCTTCAATAAAACCGCTAACCGTACCTCGTGGGGTTCTACGCCCAAGGCTGTCTTCAGGAAAGTCCTGAATTACTGGCTCCTGATCTTCAGAAGTAGACTCTGGAATTTCCTGCCCTGTTAAAACTACCGGCCCACAAAAAAGTGTCACTATACAGAGGATTTCTAAATTTAAGAGCAGGAATTGTTTTTTATGAAACATAGAAAACTTCGGTTATGTGTAAAGTTCAGGTGACGGATGCTTCGTCCTGATTTAAATATAAGAAAAAGATTTCAGCTGAGGTTGTGAGTTTGGTATTCGCTGCGGCTGATCTGCAGATTTCCGTCTGCTCTAAGAGCTCTGAAACTTCTTGGAATCAACCTCCTTTCCGAAATTCTTAAAGAGCATTTGGATCTTCGGTTCTATATACCGTCAGCAGAAGGGTTTTTCAGGATTTGAAAAATAGTACTGCTGAAGGGAAATTCTGGAGGCTTCAAAGGCTGCAAAAGGGAGCACCTGGGTGATGAGGGGCTTTTCAAAATCATTCTGAAATTCCTTAAGCGCATCGAGCGAGGCCGTTTCATCCTCAGGAGTCAGGAAATAAATTGCACTGCGATATTTTTTCCTTAAGGAATGGTTGGAGGTGGATTCGTGGGTTAGCAGGTGAATCTCAACCAGGGTTTGCAGTGAAATCACTTCGGGCTGATAAGTGACCAGTACCCCCTCAGAGAAATAAGAATTCGTACCGGTGGATGAGATATATCCCTGCTCCACCTGGGTCACTCCCTTCAGAGCCTGGAATACCGCTTCGGTACACCAGTGACAGCCACCACCCAGGCCTATTTTCCGGGTCAAAGCGTATTGGGTTTCAAGTAGCCATATTCCTCGAGTTCCTGAGGATTGCTGATGTATTTTGAGCAGCAGTTCTTCAGCAGGTAGATTTCATCGGCAGTTTCCAGGATATGTCGGTACATATGGTCGGTAATGAGGATTGCCTTTCGCTTTTTCTCTTCCTGCAAAAGTAGCTGGAATTTTTTCGATATAAATGGGGGCCAGGTGGGTAAACGGCTCATCCAGCAGCACCAGTTCCGAAGTGCTTTTCAGGCTGAGGTAGGTTTCCACCACTCTTTGCTGCCCACCGGAGAGTTGTTTTGGCCGATACTTTTTACTTTCAGAAAATTCAGGAAAATGCAATAGAAATTCGTCCCAATCCACCTTGTAAAGCCGGAACACCTTGTCCAGCTGCAGGTAAGAAGGAATGATGGAATGCTGTGGCAGGTATTTCACCAGGCCGGAGATGAACAGGGGTTTCAGGTAAGCCTTTCTGTTGATGCGGATCAATTTGTGAGTTGGCTGCAGGCATCCAAAAATAATATTCAGCAGACTCGTTTTTCCGGTGCCATTGGTTCCCAAAATCGCAGAGATCTTTCCGGTTTCAGCTTTGAGATAAATCCCGCTGAGGATTGGATCCCCTCCAAAATCAAGTTCTATGTTGTCAATTTCAAAGATCATATGAAGGAATAATAGGCG
>CBFGYW010000123.1:0-5645 GCA_965653085.1 uncultured Salinimicrobium sp. | reverse complement strand
TAAGGATCTTTTCTCTTTGAAGAAAAGGCTGATGAATGACCTGGAATATCAGATCTCCACCTCGAACAGGGAGGTAAAGGACTACGAGAACCTGAATTATGTGGTGGAGGTGATAAAGGACCAGTTCCCGCGTCTGGACCTGGAAAGCAGGCTGGACAGCCTGGACCGGCAGACCTGGTATTTTCACGGAAGGATTTCTGATGACTATGGCCTGAGGGGGGTTCATCTTAAATATTATCCGGAAGGGGAACCTGAAAGTATCGGAGTTGAGGAAATCCCAATTTCCGGAGGAAGCGTCGACGAGTTCTTTTCTTCCTTTCCGGGGGGGCTGGAGCTCGAAAAAGGCACCAACTATGAGTTCTATTTTGAAGTTTCGGATAATGATGGGCTGAGGAATGGGAAGACCGTGAAGAGTTCGGTTTTCAGTTATAGAAAGCAGACCGATCAGGAGGTGCAGGAGGAGATGCTTCAGCAGCAGAATGAGGCTATAGATGGTCTGGATGATTCGCTCGAGAAAATGGAGCTTACAGAAAAGGAGCTGGAGGAGTTGACGAGACTTCAGAAGGAACAAGGGGAGTTGAATTACAACGACCGGAAGAAGCTGGAGAGTTTTCTGAAACGGCAGCAGCAGCAGCTTTCGATGATGGAGAATTATACCGAACAGCTCAAGAATTCCCTGGAGCAGTCGGGAGCTGAGGAAAACGAGATGAAGCAGCAGCTAAAGGAGAGGCTGGAAAGGAAGGAGGAGAGGCTGCAGGAGAATGAGAAACTGCTGGAGGAACTTGAGAAGTATTCAGACAAGATCCAGCAGGAGGACCTGGCCAAAAAGCTGGAGGAACTTTCGAAGAGGAATCAGAATCAGGAGAAGAATCTGGAGCAGTTGCTTGAACTGACCAAACGGTATTACGTGACTGAGAAGACTTCGCAGTTGTCCAGGGAGTTGGAGGAGCTGGCGAGGAAGCAGGAGCAGCTTTCGGAGCAGGGGGAGGAAAATACGAAGGAAAAGCAGGATAGCCTTAATCGGGAATTTGAGGGGCTAAAGGAGGATATGAAGGAGTTGGAAGAGGAGAACAAGGGCCTGAAGGAGCCTATGGAACTGGGAATGGAGGAAGAGCTGAAACAGGAGGCCGGGGAAGAGCAAAAAAAAGCCAGTGAGAACCTGGAGGAGCAGAAGAAGGGGGATGCGAAAAAGAATCAGAAGAACGCTGCGGGGGCAATGAAGAAGATGGCAGGTAAGATGAAACAGCAGCAACAGATGTCGGGGATGGAGCAGATGCAGGAGGATTCTGAAATGCTACGGCAGATCCTGGATAACCTGCTCGTTTTTTCCTTTGAACAGGAGGCATTGCTGGAGGATTTTCAGGGCATGGAAAGAAATTCCCCACAGTTCGCTGCGAAGCTGAGACGTCAGAATCTGCTGAAAGAGCATTTCAGGCACGTGGATGACAGCCTGTATTCCCTGGCTCTTAGGAATCCGATGATCACAGAAAATATTACCGAGAAGCTCACGGACATTGAATACGATTTGGACAAGGCACTTGAGAGGCTTGCTGACAATGAGATTCCGCAGGGAATTGGGAGTCAGCAGTACGTAATAACCGGGGCGAATGACATGGCCAATTTCCTGAGCGACATCCTGCAGAATATGCAGCAGCAGATGCAGTCAGCCGCGAGTGGAAGCGGTAGCGGGAAAGGCAGCAGTTCAGGACAAGGGGAGGGAGAGCAGTTGCCAGACCTGATCAGGAAGCAGGGAGAGCTGAGCAAGGAAATGAAGGAGGGGATTGAAGAAGAGAAGAAGCAGGGATCACAGGCAGGAGAAGAAATGAATGGCAGGCTATTTGAGATCTTTCAGCAGCAGCAGATGCTTAGGCAGGCCCTTGAGGAGAAGCTGGAAGAGGAAGGGCTGGGCCGGCAGGGAGATGCCCTGAAGAAGGAGATGGAGCTGCTGGAGGAGGACATTCTGGAGAAGGGTTTTTCAGAGGAGGTGCTTCAGAAAATGCAGCAGCTGGAACACAAACTCCTTGATCTTGAGGATGCAAGGCTTCAGGAGGGGCAAAAAGAGGAGCGGGAATCGAACACCAATACTAGGGATTTCGGCAAGAGTGCTAATAATCAAATTCTTAGGGCCAAAGAATATTTCAACACCACTGAAATTTTAAATAGACAAAGCTTACCTTTGCGGCAAAATTACCAACAAAAAGTAAGGGAATATTTTGAACGCAGAGATCATTAATTTTTATTCGGAGAACGACTTTGAACTACAGGACCAGGTTGTGTATGAGGCGTGGCTAAAGGAAGTGATAGCTTCAGAAGGAAGGAAGCTGGAGGAGGTAAGTTATATATTTTGCGACGACGAATATCTTCTGGAGATCAACCAGAAGTACCTGGACCACGACACCTATACCGACATTATAAGTTTCGACAACTGTGTTGGCAACATTCTTGCGGGAGACATATTCATCAGCACCGAAAGGGTAGCAGAGAATGCCCGGGAATACAGTGTGGATTTCCAGGAAGAACTTCGAAGGGTTCTCGCACATGGGATCCTGCACTTCTGCGGATACAGAGACAAAACTGAAGAAGAGAGTGCGGAAATGCGGCGCAAGGAAGAAGAAAAAATGAAAATGTTCCACGTGGAACAATAGGGGAGATTTATGTTTGATAAAGAATACGATGTTATAGTAGTAGGTGCCGGGCACGCCGGAAGCGAGGCTGCGGCGGCGGCTGCCAATATGGGAAGCTCAACCCTGCTAATCACCATGAACCTGCAGAATATTGCTCAGATGAGCTGCAACCCGGCCATGGGCGGAATTGCCAAAGGACAGATCGTGCGGGAAATTGATGCTCTTGGTGGGTATAGCGGATTGGTGAGTGATACCAGCGCCATTCAGTTCAAAATGCTGAACAAATCCAAAGGACCTGCCATGTGGAGTCCGAGAGTCCAGAGCGACCGGATGATGTTTGCGGAGCACTGGAGACTGCGGCTGGAGAACACTTCCAATCTTGATTTTTACCAGGAGATGGTTTCAGGTTTACTGGTAGAAAATGGAAAAGTTGTGGGGGTGAAAACTTCCCTTGGAGTACAGGTGAGAGGTAAAAGTGTGGTGCTGACAAACGGGACTTTTCTGAACGGGCTCATCCACATTGGAGATAAACAATTCGGTGGAGGCAGGGCAGGAGAAAGAGCTGCTACCGGCATCACTGAAGAACTGGTCGAGATGGGATTTGAAGCCGGAAGAATGAAAACCGGGACCCCTCCGCGGGTTGATGGCCGTTCTCTGGATTATTCCAAAATGGTGGAACAGCCCGGTGATGATGTGCCTGCAAAATTCTCTTACCTCGACGAGACTTCCCCCTTAAAAGTTCAACGTTCCTGCTATATGTCCTACACCTCTCCTGAGGTGCACGATCTGTTGCGGGAAGGCTTTGACAGGTCCCCGATGTTTAACGGAAGGATCAAAAGTCTGGGGCCACGATATTGCCCTTCCATCGAAGACAAGATCAACAGGTTTGCAGACAAGGACAGGCATCAGTTATTCATAGAACCCGAGGGCTGGAAAACCGTTGAGATGTACATCAACGGATTCTCTACTTCCCTTCCGGAGGATGTTCAATACAAGGCATTAAAATCGGTAGCCGGATTCGAGAACGTGAAGTTCTTCCGTCCCGGATACGCGATAGAATATGATTATTTCCCACCCACACAGCTGAAGCATACATTGGAAACAAAACTGGTGGATGGACTTTACTTTGCTGGTCAGATCAACGGAACTACCGGATACGAGGAAGCCGCTTCCCAGGGGCTGATGGCTGGAATAAATGCAGCCCTGAAAGTTCAGGAGAAGGACGAATTTGTGCTGCAGCGCAATGAGGCCTATATTGGAGTTCTTATCGATGACCTTATTACCAAAGGTACGGAAGAGCCTTACAGAATGTTTACCTCAAGGGCTGAATACAGGACTCTGCTGAGACAGGATAATGCGGATTTTCGTTTAACTGAAAAGTCCTATAAAATAGGATTGGCCAGGGAAGAACGTCTCCGTAAAATGGAAGAAAAGAGGGATAAATCCGCTGCCTTTGTGGACTTCTTCAGGGAGACCAGTGTATCTCCCGAAGAGGCAAATTCTGTTCTTGAGAGGAAGAATTCCGCACCTGTAAAACAGAGTGACAAGATGTTCAAGATCTTCTCCAGGCCGAATATTGAAATGGCGGATGTGAGGGAATTTTCGGGAGTCAATGAATATATTGCGGCCAATGACCTCGATGAGGAGATGCTGGAGCAGACGGAAATCCAGGTGAAATACTCGGGATATATTGAGAAGGAAAAGAACAATGCTGATAAGTTGAACAAGCTGGAAGATATTAAGATCCCCCTGGAGTTTGATTATTCCAGGATCAAATCGATGTCTTTTGAGGCGAGGGAGAAGCTAAAGAAAATTAAACCGACCACTCTTTCCCAGGCTTCAAGAATAAGCGGAGTAAGTCCTAACGACATCTCCGTGCTCCTGGTGTATATGGGTAGATAGAATTAAAATTACAGTAAAACCTCCAATAGTTCCACGTGGAACACCTTCTTTAAAAATCTTAACCTTGCTACAAAAAAAAATCCTGGACAACCTTTCCGAAGAGCCATACTTCATCTGTAAAGACCACACCGTATCTGGTAAACAGTTCGCGCTTCGATACAACGCCGAGCTGGACATGATGGTGACTTTTCCCGCTCCCGAAGTCGAGGACCTAGCACAGTATTATAAGAGCGAGGATTATATTTCGCATACCGATTCAAGAAAGACAATTTTCGAAAAGCTGTACCAAGGCATAAAAAGTTACATGCTGGACAAGAAACTTGAATGGATAGGGGAGCAGAAAAAGCAGCAGGGAAATCTTCTTGATATCGGAGCCGGGACAGGGGACTTTTTGGCAAGGGCTGAAAAGAAGGGATGGACAATTTCGGGAGTGGAGCCGAATGAAGAGGCGAGGGCCCTGGCTTCCAAAAAAGGGATTCAAGTTTCAGAAAATTCTGAAAGCCTGCCGTCAGTTTCGTTTGATGTTATAACCCTGTGGCACGTTCTGGAACACGTTCCTGATCTGGAAAAGCAGATTTTGGAACTTGAGCGTCTTCTGAAAAAGGATGGCTTGTTAATTATAGCGGTTCCTAATTTCAAGAGCTTCGATGCTTACAAATACAAAAACGACTGGGCCGCTTTTGATGTCCCCAGGCATCTCTGGCATTTTTCGAGAAATTCAATAGATCGAATCTTTTCTCCCTTTGGATTTGAGCTTCAACAGGTGCGGCCGCTTAAATTTGATTCCTATTATGTAAGCCTGCTTTCTGAAAAATACAAAAAGGGATTCGGGGGAATGATAAAAGGTTTCTTCAACGGACTTCTCTCCAATCTGGTCGCAAAAAAGACAAATGAGTATTCCTCGCTTGTGTATTTTCTTCAGAAATCCACTAAAACTGAAAATAAAGCGATTTAAGCTCATTTTAGCACAGAGACCTGCTCTTTTCCCTCCTCGGAAAGAAGAACTCCTTAAAGAGCCTCTAATGAAGCGAAATTTAATAGAGGTTCCTTATGACGATGAGGACCTTTAATAAATAAAGCGAATCCCAGTATAATTTTCAGAATTTAGAAATTAAATGG
>CBFGYW010000122.1:0-5664 GCA_965653085.1 uncultured Salinimicrobium sp. | reverse complement strand
TTATGAGGACCGGAAGATAATGAACCTTGTTTTATATCGGAAAGGGGAGGATCAGTTTAATGCCACTTTTGTTTTGTATGATTTTACACCAGATGAGCTTTATCTCTTAAATCAAAAGGAGCTTGAATCTTAGCCAATTTATTATATACCAGTAAATCTTGAAGATGTTTTTAATCAACAAAAGAAGAAAATTTTTCAATGTATAGAACTATGGACTTATATTTGGGAGGTTTGTGATGTATGTGGGCTTGATGAATGTCCTTTAAGTTCTGGAAAATATGTTCTTGCTGCAAGCGAATGTGGATGGGTAGATAGCGGAGGAGGAGGCGACGTTTCTGAACCATCTCCTGATACTCCCCCTACAACTGATCCTGATGATACTCCTGATGCTCACGAAGGTGGAGACAGTCATTACTCTCATTCCGATTTTACTTTTATTACCTCAGGAGTACTTACTCTGGAAGAGACTATTTTAAAGAATATTCTCATGACAGGAATAAGTTTAACATCTGATGAAAGAAACTTACTGTTAGCTGATTCTGAATTTTCATCAGAAGTGCTGAAATTCCTTGAAGGAAATGAGACTATAGAGGCACGAGAATTTGCAAAAACGGTTATCCAAACAAAAGAAGAATATCCCGATTTTAAAATAGACGTAGTCCGATCTTATAAATCTCCATATATAGTGGATTTAGATGATGTTAAACCCAGTCTTACCAATCCCGAACCTGAAAAGGTAAAATTCATGTATATTTATGATAAACTTCTTCAAACGAGTTTTTTCAAAGACGTCATTACAGATGTTTTTGACGTGGATTCTACCAAAATGAATGTCAAATTCACTATAGTAGAAGGTCTTGTTGTAGAAGAGCATGATCCAAATGGTTCTACAGAATATTCTATAAATACTGGTGAAAATGCACTTGTCAATAATTTGATTACCATAAAAATAGATAAAGCCTATCTGGAAACCCAACCGCTTATAAGAGTTGCAAAAACAATTGTTCATGAGGTGGTGCATACACATTTGGCATTATTATATATTAATAGTCCCTATGTTACACAAATTGGGGATTATTCTCCAGAGGAGTTTGCAGCACTATTGGATGAAGTTTTCGAAAACGATGAGGCGGAACACGAATTTATTGCACAACATTATATTCCAACAATGAGTAAAGCAGTAGAAGAAATTCTGCCATTGGTTGAACCTCAAAGAAAAATTGAGTATTTAGATACAATCTTTTTATTTGATGAAATTGGTACAAATTTAGGTGAATGGGATTGGAGCGATTTTTACAAATACCTTTCCTGGAGTGGTCTTTATTTTACAGAATATTATAATGAACAAATTCAAAATAATAACTTGAACGAAGACCTTTACCAGGCTTATAGTCGAAGTTCTACGGTTTTAGAAGAAAATAACCAAAATAAATTTGAAACTCTTCCAGTCAATGAAATTTAAATTTATTTTAATTTCACTTATAATTTTAGTCACGCTTTATAGTTGTGGCTGTAGAGACTTTACTTCCAATAGTTTTCTCTCAACGGAAACAGAGTTAATGGCGGCTCCTGGTGACACGGTTTATTTTATTTTGAATGACAAGTACTTTAAAAAAATAGAATTAAACTTAAAACATCATCCTGAAGCTGATCCAATTTTTCAAGTCAATTTTCTTTTAAAAAAAGATTGGGAAGAACAGAATCAGTATTGGATATATCTTGAGGAAATTTGGGGCTTCAAAAATGATTCTGTTTATAGGGAAGCTACTAATAACCTTACAACTATAAGAAGGGACCAAGTAAAGCAGGATCAAATTATTGATTCCGAGGTTTTAATTACTTTGGAGAATCGTACGGTTTATTTTCTTCTGGAAAAAAAGATAATAATCTTTTTAGAGGAAAAGAAAGATTGTGAATATTCCGCTTATACTGTGGGATTTGGTAACCTTTTTTACCGCCCTGAATAATTTTCCATTCTATGAAGGGAGATTTATTCAGCATATAATCCAAACCTTACTTTAAAAACGATAATGAAAACAGATTTTCTAAGAAGCCTTCAGAACAGGAAAATTACGAATCTTGTTTTGTATCAAATGGCGGAAGAGAAATTCCGGGCTGTTTTTATTTATTATGACTATACGGCTGATGAACTAGATTTTTAAAATCAAAAAGAGCTGGAAGCGCGTATATTATATACCAGTAAATATAAAGTTCCCGAGGTAGGGGAAACATCAAGGAATCAGTTTATAATCAATCCCAGATGAGAGCAATAAAATACTGGCCCTATTTGTTATTACTCCTTTTTTTATTGGAGGCCTGTAGTTGTAAAAAAATTCAATCAGGAACATCTGAAAAATCGTGGGAGAATCTTACTTCAAAGTGTTCTGACAATAGTATATTATATATAATTTATAACGAGAAATACACTTCAAAAGAAAAATTTAAATTAAAGCATCATCCAGCCGTATCAGATTCGGTAACACACATTAATTTTTATCTGAAAAAGGACAAGGAAAAATTATTTCTGGAATATCTCAATGGTTTTCCAAAATTTGGAGAGGAGGGAGCTTACTTTCAAGAATTTGAACCCATTGAAATAATTCAGCTTTCTGATAGTCTCAAAGGATGTATGGTTAATTCCTCTATTCTGAATAAAATTGAAGATTCAGTTATCTATCCAGCCCTGGAGGATAAAAGAATGTATATTTTGGAAAAAATAAGTAACTGTAATTACAAAAAAATTCCGGTGACTTTCGCCAATGGACTTCAATACACGAAATATTCAGAGTAATAACAGCGCCTTAAGAATGGCAGGACAGGCTTTTCCAATTCGAATTTTACTGTTTTCAGATCTGTTCTTTCTGTTTATACTAAAATTTTTTCGGCAATGAAGTCTATGCGAGGGAAGTACATGTATACTCGAATTATAAAATACATAATAGAATGGAAGTTAAAATAAAGTATCTTGATGAATCCAAGCCTATTAGGAATGATTAAAATCTACGTTTTCTAATGAGAAATTGGCTGATCTGGCTGTTTTTGGGATTTTGTCAAATCTTAACAGCTCAGGATGAATTATCCTCACTGAGGGAACAATTTAAAGGTGATACGCTTTACGTTTTATATAAGGGTGGTGAACTCCAGGAGAAAAAGGTGATACCCTTAAGAGGAGATGACTTTGGCACGAAACAATATTGGTTTTACTTCTATTTCAAGGAAAATGTCATCCATGACACGGATTTTATTGCCTTAATAAAAAGTAATTATATGGATTTTGATCTCACTATTCCAGATATGAAGTTAATTGACCTGGATTGGATGAAGGAGAATAAGGAAAAGATCCTGGATGTTTCCCATTTCAGAAAACACAATGTCGTTGAAATTTTCAATTTATTTGTAAATAAATATATATATCTGATAGAGGAAGAAAACTTCTTTGGAAATAAGGTCTATGCCCGGAGAGTAAAAAAATTTTCTAATTATAGATGGCCTGAATAAAGTTTTTTTTATTCAATAGTTTTTTGGACCACATAATTCAACGGTGTAATAACCAAAAGGATGCAGAACGTGAAAAATATAATTCTTCTAATAATAATTTTCTTGTTAACTCCATTTCCCTCTTTCGCTCAGGAAAACGAGGAAATTTCGAGAATATTAAACATTTATGATGAAGACGGTTTTTTCAACTCTGATGAGCAAGGACAGTTTCATTATCTGATCAGCATAAAGAGTCGGGATACCTTGTTCGAAAGCGATGGCTACAAATTTCTGATAAATAATAGAATTGGATTCGATGAATATTCCTCCTTACAAGAAGTGGGAGAGGTAATATCTTTAGATACCCTCGACCTTATTAAGAAAACAGAACTGGCGAAATTAGCCAGCTGCGAATTGCATAAATTTCTAAGTTCACAGGATCAGATATTCGTAATTATTAGGGAGATGAGCACAAATCACTCCTCAGGAGTACTCGAAACGACCTACAGAGGGTATCCCATTCATTATATGGGGACACAGAAGAATATTGAAATGATGAAAATGTAGATTTTTCTTAATGCGCTTCCAGCCAGTCAACCCCCACTCCCATATCCACCTCTAAAGGAACATCAAGAATATAGGCGCTTTCCATTTCGGCCTTTATCAAAGTTTTGATCTCTTCCAGCTCAGGTTTAAAAACATCAAACACCAGTTCATCATGCACCTGCAGCAGCATCTTAGTCTTGTAATTGCCCTGCCTCAGCTTTCGGTGGATGTTGATCATCGCCAGCTTAATAATGTCTGCAGCACTTCCCTGGATTGGCGCATTTACGGCGTTCCTTTCGGCTGCACCTCTAATTACGGCGTTCTGGGAGTTGATATCACGCAGGTATCGGCGGCGGCCTAAAACAGTTTGTACATATCCATTTTCCCTTGCAAATTGCACCTGTTCACTGATGAAGTGGCGCAGTTTGGGGTAGGTCTTGTAATAAGTATCGATCAGGTCTTTGGCCTCTCCCCGGGAAAGACTGGTTTGGTTGCTGAGTCCGAAGGCCGAGACCCCGTAGATGATCCCGAAGTTCACACTCTTGGCATTGCTCCTCATCTCGCGCGTCACCTCCTCTATGGGGATATGGAACACATTGGCTGCAGTGGAGGCGTGGATATCCTGGTTCTCACGAAAGGCTTTGATCATGTTCTCCTCTTCACTCAGCGCTGCAATGATCCTCAATTCTATCTGCGAATAATCCGCTGCCAGAAGCACGTGCTCTGCGTCTCTGGGAATAAAGGCTTTCCTGATCTGCCTTCCCCGCTCGGTGCGGATAGGGATGTTCTGAAGGTTGGGGTTGTTGGAACTCAGCCTTCCCGTCGCAGCAACCGTCTGCATATAATCCGTATGCACCCGTCCCGTGGTCTTGTCGACCTGTAAGGGAAGGGCATCTACATACGTGTTCTTAAGCTTCACCAGCCCTCGGTAATCCAGGACCTGCTGTACTATTTTATGTTCCTGTGCGAGCACAGAAAGTATCTCTTCCCCGGTAGAATATTGCCCGGTCTTGGTTTTCTTCGGCTTGTCTATCAGCTTCAGCTTTTCAAAAAGAATGATCCCCAGCTGTTTTGGCGAACCTATATTGAATTCCTCGCCTGCGGAAGCATAGATCTCTGCCTCCAGGGCGCAGATATCCTTGTCCAGGGCTTCTGAAAGTTGTTTCAGAAAGTCTTCATCCAGATTAATGCCTTCCAATTCCATCGAAGCCAGAACTTTCACCAGCGGGATCTCTATGTCGTAGAACAGTTTTTCGGTGTTGGTGTCCTTCAGTTCCTTTATAAAATGCTGCTTCAGCTGAAGTATTACGTCGGCATCCTCTGCAGCGAACTGTGTCTGCTGGTCCAGGGGAATGCTGCGCATGGTTTTCTGCTGCCTGCCTTTCCCCAGCAGCTCTTCCAGGAAAACCGGGGTGTAGTTCAGATAGGTTTCCGAAAGTACGTCCAGCCCGTGACGCATATCAGGATTGATAAGGTAGTGGGCGATCATCGTGTCAAACAGCGGGCCCTCAAGCTGCAGGTTGTATTTCGCGAGCACCTCGATATCCTTTTTGAGGTTCTGCCCGATCTTTTCTATGGTTTCCGACTCAAAGAAGGGCCGCAGCTGCTCCAGGATCTCCTGGGCCGCTTCCCTGTCCTTGG
>CBFGYW010000121.1:0-5693 GCA_965653085.1 uncultured Salinimicrobium sp. | reverse complement strand
ACGACAACAGCGCTTTGGCCGCGCTGTGCCCCGCCCCGGCCACCAGCACCCGCTCGGGTTCCAGGTCGCGAACCATCCCCTCGAGCTGCTCCCGGTCGTTTTTTCCGGAAGTGTAATAAATTGAAAGTTCCTGCTGCTCGCGTTCAAAGAGTTCTTTCAGATATGTTATTATTTCCGCCTTGTCTATCCCCCCCGAGATCGGGTTCACAACCAGGAGTGCCTTCATTTTTGTTGACATTATTCTTTTCCTTGTCCCTAAAAATAAGTATTTTGTAAGGTAGACGCTGTTAATGAAGTGCAAATATGAAGCTGGACATATCGCTGTACCGCGGGTTTGTAAACGACCAGGAGCTAATAGTCTTCGGCCACGTTTTCAACTCCTGGGCCCCCGACAAATACGAGATCGACAGAAGAGGCTACAAGCACGCCAAATCGGTCATCAAGATGTTCAGCATCAACCCCATCAGGAATATTAAGGTGACGCTGCATTTCAAGGATCTGGAGGTGACCACCAAGACCCTCGACGATGGCTACTTCCGGTTCACCATCCCCTATAACGAGTACCTCGACAGTGGCTGGCACAGTTACGCGGTTTCCTGCAGCCTCAACGGAATGGGAATCATTGAACAAGGCGAACTCCTGAAACCTTTCAAAAGCAAGCTGGGCATCATTTCAGATATAGACGACACTTTTCTGATCTCCCATACCAACAACATCTTCAAGAAACTCTATGTTGTCCTCACCCGCAATATCAACAACCGGAAGATCTTCAACGATGTGGTGCCTCATTACCAGGCGCTGAGCCGGGCGGGGCAGGAAGAGGAGGGGGCTTTCAATTCCTTTTTCTATGTATCGAGTAGTGAATGGAATCTCTACGAATTCATCCTGCAGTTCACCCGGATGCACCAGCTGCCCAAAGCAATCATCAAGCTGAAGAAGATCAAGACCGGCCTGGGAGATTTCTTATTTACCGGAAGTGGCTCCCATGACCATAAATTTCTGAAGATAAAGGACATTATCTCTTTCTATCCACAGCTCACCTATGTGCTGATGGGCGATGATTCGCAGCACGACCCTTTCCTTTATGAAAGGGTGGTCAAGGTTTTTCCGCAGAGTGTCAAAGCTATTTACATAAGGCAGACAACGCGGAAAAAGAAAAAGCAGGTAAAGGAGACTTTGGCGAACATTGAGGACCTGGGGGTTGCCACCTGCTATTTCAAGGATAGCCATAAGGCAATCAAGCACTCCGGGAGAATAGGCATCCTCTAAGACTCAATACAGCAGACTTTGATTATTGGCGAGTTACTTGCGGGGGATTTGCGACTTACCTGCGAGTCTTTTGCGGGTTCAAGTCGCAGATAACCCGCGAATGACTCGCGAATGACTCGCGAATGACTCGCGAATGACCCGTATATGATCCCTCGAGGAAACAGCTGAAATTTAACGGGGAATGGGGTGAGAGTAGGGAAGAGGGTGGTGCATAAGGGGGGAGCCATTTCGGGAGGGCGGAAGCATTTCCATATTCCCCCGGCAAGGTTACTCCCGGTCAACGCTACGCAATTAAGGCCGATAAGGCCAACCTCTTGGGCAATTAAAACCGCAAGGCTATTAGTCTTGTCTCCTTTATCTGGGCTTTAAAAGTTGAAAAGAATCAGCCTTTTTGAAACTAAAACCCGGGAAACAGGTCTTGCCTTAGAGGGGGTGTTTTATCAATCATTCCTTATAATTCCTGAAGGAAAAACCACCACGCTCTCGTGTCCGTTTTCACCCACAGCTGCTACTCCGAAGAAGAAGTTGTCAATGACGATCCCTTCCAGGGTGAAACGGTCGACATTTCCCACATACCTCGAATGTTGCCAGGTAGGGGAGGTGGTGTCGCGCCAGTAGACTTTATAACCAACGGCAGAGCTGTTTTCTGGTTTCTTCCACTGGAGCTTAGCCGAGGCTTCCACGATACCGCCTATCCTTACCTCCTCGGGTGCCGGTGGGGCCCAGGCAAGGCTGGCAAGGTTGATGGCATTCACTGCGGTGAGTTTGGCTGCATACTCAAAATTCACGTGCTCGATCACATCGCCATAGGCAATTCCGTCCCCTGTACGGATATCCTGGTGCTGCTGGGTATAGTTCTCGTGGGTTTCCATGATCCGTATCCCGGCATAGCCCAGGTCGTTGAATGGGCGGTGATGCCCCCCACGGCCAAAGCGGTCCAGGCGATAGATCATCATCGGATTCATATACGGCATATACTGCTGCGTGGTTTCGTGAACATAGCGTGCAAGCTGCCTGGAAATCCCATCGACCTCGCCGCCATAAAATCTCCTCCTGGCACGCTCCTGTTCGCTTTCGGTGGGAGGCACGGGTTCTGAAAAGATCCTGAAACTGCGGTTGTCGATCACCCCATCCACGCCTTTGATGTTGCCTATCATATCGTTATTGAAAACCCCAATGATGTCCCAGCCTTTTTCCTTCGCCATCTTGGCAAAGCCCTGGCCTCCAAAAAGGCCCTGCTCTTCCCCCGAAAGTCCGAGGTAAATAATGCTGCTTTCGAAGTCATATGCTGAAAGCACCCTTGCCGCCTCAATGGTGCCGGCCATCCCGCTGGCATTGTCATTGGCCCCCGGGGCATCGGTGGTGAAATCCATGGTGTTGGAAGCCCTTGAATCTATGTCGCCGCTCATGATGATATACCGGTTTGGATATTTAGTCCCTTTCTGAATGGCCACCACATTCACCACCCAGGCATCGTGAGGTACCCGGGAATTGCCTTCCTTGGTGACAAAATCCTTCTGATAAGAGACTTCCAGACAGCCATTGCAGTTTTCTGAAATGCTTTCAAACTCAGCCTTTATCCATCTTCTGGCTGCCCCAATTCCCCGGGTTTCAGAAATTGTGTCGCTGAAGGTATTCCGGGTTCCGAAGGATGCAAGTTTCCTGATGTCGGCTTCTATCCTTTCAGCGGAAACGCTGTCGATGATATCGTAGATGCGCAGGTCGGCCTGAGGGGGCGCGGTCTGGGCAGAAAGCTGAAAGGAAATGAGGAAAAAGGGGAGCAGAAGTAGAGCTAAACGCATAGGAGAAATTTTGTTTGAAATCCAAATTAACAAAATTTCGAACTTCCACCGCAAAAAAATAGCTGCTTAATAAAATGAATTAAAAAGCAGCTGGTAAAAATGCGTAGGGGGATTAACCTAGTAAATAATCTTCTCATCCCCATCCATCTGGGCATGCATTTCTCTTTTTTTGCCCATGGCCTTATTCTTTACCGAATCGAACTTATGCGAAACGTCGTTCATCAGTTCATTGATTCGGGTTCTGGTACCATTGACATATTCATTACTTCTATCGGCGATCCTGCGCCGGGTGTCAGATCCTTTTTTAGGTGCAAATAACATTCCTAAAGCCGCTCCGGCCAATGCACCTGACACGACACCTAATACAATTTTTCCTGTCCTCATTTTTCAAGTTTTTTTGGGTTAATATCAATTGTTATTCAGAGTTATAAAGATACGCCGCAACAGGGAATTCACGGAATAATCCTAGTTAACTTTCATGTAAAGTTTTGCCTTTAAATGTTGGATTTTTAACAATTTCACGAGGCTTTCCGCAATCATTTGAGCCTATTGACGGGCAAACTGTTCCAGCAGTTCCCTCACGTTTTCGGTGGCCCGCAGGTAGTATTTGGCACTTGTCTTTTTCAGGCCCACCTTCACCGTGATACTGTCATCGGGCAGCTCGGTGAAGAGATATTCATCGGTCCAGTCGTCGCCTATGGCAAAGATGAAATCGTAATCCTGGTCCTGCAGGATCTTGGTGGCCGCCTTCCCTTTGTTGACTCCGCTGGTTTTGATCTCCAGTACCTTGTTTCCCTGAAGCACGCTGAGGCCGTGGTTGGATATCAGGTCCTTCAGCACATTGGAGACTTCATTGGCCCTGAGTTCCCCCAACTCGGGGTTGGCTCTTCTGTAATGCCAGGCCAGGGAATAGTTCTTCTCCTCGATGAAGGTTCCAGGTGTCCTGTCGACATAGGTTTCCAGAACCGGGCGGATGGTCTTCATCCAGTCGCACTTCACATTTTCTGCAAGCTGCCAGTCCTCACCTACGGGCCGTATCCACACCCCGTGTTCTGAAATAAGATCCACCGGAACATTCTGCCACCAGGAACCCAGGGTTTCCTTATCCCTTCCGCTGATGAGGACCACGTCGGTGTTTTCCCGGGAATTGAGCTTCTTGATCATTTCCAGCAGCAGCAGGTCGGGTTTTGCTTCCTCGGGTTTATCGACAAAGTTCACCAGGGTGCCGTCGTAATCGAGGAAGAAGATCCTTCGCTTGGCATTCCTGAATTTCTCCATGAACTCCTCCCTCACCTGCGGGGTAATGATAACGGTTTTCATTGCTGTATTGGTTTTCCTGGTCTCGCGTAACTGCTCCATGAATTCGTGGGCCCACTTCTCAACACTATACCGCTGCAGCCTTTCCTGAAGCAGGGTATTGCGTTTTATCTGTTCCTCCCTTGGCATTTCCAGAGCGGTCTTAATGGCCTCCACTATCTGGTCAAACTTGTTGGGATTGATGATAAGTTCTTCATTCAGTTCCTGGTCTGCACCTGCCATTTCGCTTAAAATAAGGACCCCTGTCTTATCGATCCGGGTGGCGAGGTATTCCTTGGCCACCAGGTTCATTCCGTCGCGTACCGGGGTTATAAGGGCCACGTCGCTGGCAGAATAGAGGTCGATAAGATTAACGAAAGGCATGGACCTGTAGAAATACCAGATGGGGGTCCAGTTGATGGTGGCAAATTTTCCGTTTATCCTGCCCACCAGCTCGTCGATCTCCTTCTTCAGAAGCTGATACTGGGGTACGTTGGTTCGGGAAGGCACGGCAAGCATCACCAGCCTTACCTTCTCTCTATATTCTGGATATTTTTCCAGAAAATACTCGTACGCCCTGATCCTGTTGGCAATCCCCTTGGTATAATCCAGCCTGTCGATGGAGAGGATGAGTTGATTGCTCCTGTCAGAATCCATATGCAGTTCCAGCTGGCTCTGGAATTCGGAATTCTCGCTCATCGGCTGTTCCCTCAGCTTTATGGCTGC
This sequence comes from uncultured Salinimicrobium sp., assembly GCA_965653085.1. Lineage (GTDB taxonomy): Bacteria > Bacteroidota > Bacteroidia > Flavobacteriales > Flavobacteriaceae > Salinimicrobium. Next base: position 600 of record CBFGYW010000121.1, on the reverse strand, counting down.
ATCGTGGAACTTGTTATAGTCAATCCCCATGGGGAAGGAATCCACTTTAATAATCCGGTGTCCCAGATTCACTTCGTTGAAGTTGATATCCTTCCGAAGGATCCGGTTCACGGAATGTAAAAAGTGTCTCTCATAGTCATAGGTGTGGAAGCCTATCAGGTCGGCACCCAACATTCCTTCCAGGATCTCCTCGCGCCACGGAAGGGTGCGGAATACTTCATAGGAAGGGAAGGGGATATGGTTGAAAAAGCCGATGGAGACGTTAGGGTTCTTCCGTCTTACCAGCTCGGGCAACAGCAGTAACTGGTAATCGTGGATCCATACATCATCGCCGTCCTGAAGGTATTCTGAGACGGCTTCGGCATATTTGATATTCACTGCTTTATAGGTTTCCCACTGCTTCGGGTCGAATTCGGCATATTCCATAAAATAATGGAAAAGGGGCCAGATGGTCCTGTTGCTGAACCCGTAGTAGAAGCCTTCCAGCTCCTCCTCTGTAAGGGAAACCGGGATACAGTTCTGCGCCCTGGCCTTGGTCTTCACTTCCTCCTCCAGCTCCCGCGGAATCTCCTCCTCAGGCAGCCCGGTCCATCCTATCCA
>CBFGYW010000120.1:0-5696 GCA_965653085.1 uncultured Salinimicrobium sp. | reverse complement strand
TCTCCATGCAGGAGCCCACTGGAAGGCCCGATGAGAACTGGGAAGAATACGCTACCCCCGCTTCTTTTGAAAAGATGAAGAAGGAAAGACAGGCCCTTAATGACGCCTGGAGAGATAAATTCAGAACCATGGGCTATAATTCCCGCACCCTGCCTGCGGCCCTGGAAGAAGCCGGTGCTGCCGGGATCGTGACCTCCAACTGGTCTGAAGGTTTTGGAGCCAACAAGGTGTTTTCAGCCTATACCAAGAAGATTCCGATGGTTGATATCAACCTGGAGGATTACGGACTCCTCTACCGCCTTGCCGAGAGCGGAAGCAAGCCTGAAATAAAAGTGGTTGCTGAATCGAAGGACCTGGGAATGAAGCCAACCTTCAACACCATTGCCAGAATTGAAGGAACTGAAAAGCCTGATGAATACATCATCCTTTCTGCCCATTTCGATTCCTGGGACGGAGCCACCGGGGCTACCGACAACGGTACCGGAACCATCGTGATGATGGAGGCTGCCAGGATCCTGAAGAAAATGTACCCAAACCCTAAAAGGACCATCCTTGTCGGACTCTGGGGCAGTGAGGAGCAGGGACTGAATGGTTCCAGGGCTTTTGTTGAAGACCATCCTGAAATTGTAGCTAACATACAGGCCGTATTCAATCAGGATAACGGAACAGGACGGGTTGTAAACATTTCAGGAAATGGATTCCTTCACGCCTACGATTATCTGGGCAGCTGGCTTGCCAAGGTACCTGATACTGTGACTGATCATATAGAAACCAATTTCCCCGGATCTCCGGGACGAGGGGGTTCAGATTATGCCTCCTTCGTAGCAGCAGGGGCCCCAGCTTTCAACCTTAGCTCCCTGAGCTGGGATTACTGGAACTACACCTGGCATACCAACCTTGACACCTACGACAAGATCGTTTTCGACGATGTGCGTAATAACGTGATCCTTACTGCCATCCTTACCTATATGGCAAGCGAGGATCCGGAAAAGGCATCAAGGGAGCAGATAAACCTGCCTGTGAACCAGAGGACAGGAGAGCCGATGACCTGGCCTACTCCCCGTTCTCCTACGAGAAAAGGAGGGGTTGAATAACCTGCACCGTTTTGAAAAAAGAAGGCGCCATTGGCGCCTTCTTTATTTCTACTGCTTTGCTGTTTTATTTCCTCTTATGATCTCCTTTCCTTTCTGTACCTCCTTTACTGCCCGGTCATAAAGTTCGGGATCCCCTTCCTTCAGCACCCTGGTGAGAGCCTCCATTTCCGGCACATATTTTCTTGCGAAATGCCTGTCATTCCGCACGATATCCATCGTATTGTCAATAACATCGGCGAGCTTAATGGTCTTGGCCTCCACGCTCATCTGCGCCTGCCGCTCCACTTCCTTTTCTTTCCGTTGTCTGCGGTTCAGGTGAGGGTAATTCTCCTTCATAAACTCATCCGTGAGCTCGTGGACCAGGAGGGCCACCTTCTCCCCAAACCTCTCGCGGATCTCCTCTATGCTCACAGGCGTATCCTCCACCACGTCGTGCAGGTAGGCGGCTGAGACCATTTCCGGGGTATGCTTTACGGTCCTTACCGTTTCCGCAACCCGTTTTACGTGCTCTACGTAAGGTTCCTGGGTATATTTCCGCTGCTGGGTGGCGTGGGCTGCTGTCGCAAATTCAAGCGCTTCCTCTTCCATCTTAGACTTTTTTTCAGCTTAATTTACGGAATAATGGGAAAATGAAACAAGAGAAGGGCGTAAAAGTCTCCCTCAGATTACGCAGACAGACGTACCGTGTAACGGGTAAAAAGTTTCCCGCAGATTACGCAGATCTCGCAGATTTTACGCAGAAAACCGTACCTCGCAACTCTTAACTCTTAACTCATAACTCTTAACTACTCCAGCGGTGCCCCCACCGGGATAGAACAGCTGTGCCCCGGTTCCCCGTGAGGCGGGTTGACTGTCGGAGTCTTATCTACTCTTATTGGAGAAACATTTGAGGAAGTAGTGGTAGTCGCCGCAGGCGTGGTCTGCATGGCAGCAGCCGAATTCAGTGGAGCTCCTACCGGAATGTCACATCTATGTCCCGGGAGTCCGTGAGCCGGATTCACCTGGGCCACCTCCTTGTCGTCTGATGCTGTACTGTTGGGAGTAGTGCTGGTGGTACCGGCAGTATTGGCAGCATCAGCTTCTGTTGCTGCCTTGTCGTCCTTACAGGAGGTCATAAGGCTTAAACTAAGGATTGCAGCTCCAAAAAATAACTTCGAAAGAAATGGCGTCTTCATAGTGTAAAGTATTTGAGGGTTAAAGATAAACATTGCTGGCATTATTCCTAAGCAAGAAAGGGAATTTGCCGGAAGAAGCTCTTAAGATCAGGTTAAACTTTCCAGTCGTCCGGCAGCCCAGTTTCTTTAAAGCAGTTCCACCCACACGGGGCAATGGTCACTGCTCTTCTCCCAGGCCCTCACCTCCAGGTCAACCCCTGCAGCCTGCAGCCGCTTGTTCAGATGCGGACTCAGCAGAAAATGGTCTATCCGCAGCCCTGCGTTCCTTTCGAAGGCATTCCTAAAGTAATCGAAGAAGGTGTAGATCACCTCATCGGGATGCAGCTTGCGCAGCGCATCGGTCCAGCCCTGGGCCATCAGGGTGTGGAAAGCCTCCCGCACCTCGGGGCGGAAGAGGGCATCGTTCACCCAGCGCTCAGGTTTATAGACATCCAGCTCTGTGGGCATCACATTGAAATCCCCCGTAATCACTACGGGAATATCCATGGCCATCAGTTCCGCGGCCCTTTTCTGAAGCCGCTGGAACCAGCGCATCTTGTAATCGAACTTAGGCCCCGGGGAGGGATTCCCGTTGGGAAGGTAGAGGCAGGTGACCAGGATATCGTTGACCATAGCCTCGATATAACGGCTCTGGGAATCTTCCGGATCTCCTGGCAGCACTCGTTCCAGCTCCTTTATCTCCATATCCTTTGCCAGGATGGCCACCCCGTTCCAGCTCTTCTGTCCGTGCCAGATGGCGTTGTAGCCTGCATCCTCTATGGCCTGTTTTGGGATCTTCTCATCTGGCGCCTTCAGCTCCTGAAGGCATACGATATCGGGTGAGAATTCCTCCAGCCACCGCAGCAGCACCGGAAGCCGGGCATTAATTCCGTTCACGTTATAGGTCGCTATCTTCATAAATTCGGTTTTGCAGTATTAAGGTACAAATAAAACAGCTCATCCCCCAAATCCCGCAGTTCAGTATTAAAGAATTTCCCTTCCGCGAATTCCGCCACATCTTTGAACTGTAGTTAAGAATAATACTAACCATTAAAAACTGGAAATCATGGAAAAAATTATCGTTACCATCCTGCTGGGACTGCTGTGCAGTACCCTGGGAACAGCACAAACCGAATATGAAGCCAAAATGACCGAGGCCCTGGAACTGTGGAACCAGCAGAAGAAGGCCGAGGCGGTGGACCTGTTTGAAGAGATCGCCAGGACCGAAGAGACCAACTGGCTGCCTTATTACTACGCGGCACAGGTGAAGGTGATAGACGCCTTCTCAATAATAGATTCCGCCGAAAAGGAAGAACAGCTGAAGGAAGCACAGCTGCTACTGGATGAATCAATGAAGCTTTCTGAACAGGGAAACGTGGAAAACCAGGTGCTGCAGGCGATGTTGCACACCGCCTATCTTACTCTGGACCCTATGAGGTACGGCGCCCAGCTCTCCCCCATTATCACCGGGATCTATGAAAATGCCGCGAAAGCCCATCCTGAAAATCCGAGAGTAGCGCTGGAACACACCGAATGGAAAATAGGCTCTGCCAGGTTCTTCGGCGAAGACACGGGCAAATACTGCAGCGATTTGAAAGCTGTCCTGGTCCTCTTTGAAAAGGAACAGCCCGGGAAGGCTTTCGCTCCGCAGTGGGGAGAGGAGCGGGCGAAGATGCTGCTGGCCGAAACCTGCGGGGATGACGTAAATACCCAGAAAGCGAAGTAGTATTGGAAAATTTTGATAATTTTCAGAAATAAACAAATAGAGTTTTATCACCAGAAATAACCTGAACCGATAGCAGCCGATATGGAATTCTTCAAGAAAATATTAAAAATATCACTCCTCATCTGGCTGGTCATCGTCCTGATCAACCTGGTCTTCGGCAACTTCCAGCTGGAGGCCCTGCTGGATCCCGAGTTCCTTGGGCTCTTCTTCTTCTATTCCTTTGTGCTCACCGCACTTAACGCAGCCTACTTTTCCTATTTCAACGAGAAGATAGGCTGGGAGAAGGCAGGCCTGAAGAGGGTTTTCCTGGCTGCTGGGGGTTCGATCGTCCTTACCCTTATCGGATTCTTCTTCTGCAGAATGGTGGACAAGACCCTGTTCCACGACCAGAGCCTGAAGGCCTTCCTTCAGAATGAGCAGCTTTCCTATTACCTGTTTCCGCTATTGTTCACCGCGATCATCTCGCTGGTGTTCCACCTGCTCTATTTTTACAAGGCCCTGCAGGAGCAGAAGGTCACAGAGCAGAAGATCATTGCAGGAACGGCTTCGGCCAAATTCGAAAGCCTGAAGAACCAGATAGACCCGCACTTCCTTTTCAACAGCCTGAATGTGCTCACCTCCCTCATCGAGGAGAATCCCGAGCAGGCGCAGAAATTCACGACCTCCCTGTCAAAGATCTACCGCTATGTGCTGGAACAGAAGGACAAGGAGCTGGTGAGCCTGGAGGAGGAACTTAACTTCGCAGCCATTTATATGAAGCTGCTGAAGATGCGGTTCGAGAACAGCATCTTCTTTGAAGCTCCCGAAAGTCTCTCCTCCCCCGAAGCAAAGGTGGTGCCCTTATCCCTTCAGCTGCTGCTGGAGAACACCATCAAACACAACGTGGTGAGCGAGAGCCGGCCGCTGAGGATCAGGATCTATGAAAGGGACGGATACCTGGTGGTGGAAAACAATTTTCAGAAGAAGGAAGTCCTGAACAAGCGCAAGGGGGTGGGGCTTCAGAACATAGCAGACCGCTATTCCCTGGTGACACGACGGGAGGTGATGGTAGAGGAGAATGCGGAGCGCTTTGTGGTAAAATTACCCGTATTAACAAAACAGATCTCAATTATGGAAAATCACGAACAACAAGAAGAAAACGCGTACTTCAGGGCGAAGCAGCGCGTAAAGGAGATGAAGGAATTCTATGGGAACCTGCTGTCCTACTGCCTGGTCATCCCCTTCCTCATCTTCATCAACTACAGGACCTACTGGGAATTCCAGTGGTTCTGGTTCCCCCTCTTTGGCTGGGGCCTGGGCCTCGCCATCCACGGCTTCTCGGTCTTTGGCTATGGCGCCACCTGGGAGGAGCGCAAGATCAGGGAACTGATGGAGAAAGATGAACAACAACCTAAAAACTGGAACTGATGCAACGTACAATAAAAGAAGATTACCGCTATAGAGCCGCAAGGAAGAAGGTAAAAGACATCAAGGGCTTCTATACCCACCTGCTGGTCTACCTCTTCGTAAACATCGCCATACTCATCGTATCGACCCGTGACGAAGGTCTTCTGGAAGGCCTGGGCGACACCGATAACTACTGGACCGCCATCTTCTGGGGAATAGGGCTCGCCGCTCACGAAGCAAGCGTTTTTGGCCCTAACCTCTTCTTCGGAAAGGATTGGGAAGAGCGCAAGATCAGGGAGCTGATGGAAAGAGATCAACAGAAAAAATGGGAGTAAA
>CBFGYW010000119.1:0-5744 GCA_965653085.1 uncultured Salinimicrobium sp. | reverse complement strand
CTATTTTATTGGAGGTTACTTCCTGTATAGTTCCATCTACGCTGCCATTGGGGCCGCCGTTGACAATGAAACCGATACCCAGCAGTTCATGTTTCCACTGATACTTCCCTTGATGCTGGGGATTTACGTAGGCTTTTTTGCAGTAATAGAAAATCCTCACGGCACTGTTTCCACCATATTTTCCATGGTTCCGCTCACCTCGCCTATCGTAATGCTTATGCGGATTCCCTTCGGAGTGCCTTGGTGGGAAGTGCTAATATCGATATCTTTATTAGTACTTAGTATCATCGGTACCGTTTGGGTAGCCGCCAAAATATACAGAGTGGGGATCCTTATGTACGGAAAAAAACCAGGATACAAGGAGTTGTTCAAGTGGTTGAAATATTGAAACCCCTGTTTCTGAGACACTGCTTCTGAAGTGCCCGAGGGGACAACAAGGGGCCCCGAAAATAGTAACCCGGTAAAAGTGTAAACTATGAAAAGAATAATTTCACTCTTCGCCTTTCTGATATGTCTGTGCTATTCAGGTCACGCCCAGATTTCAGACCTTGCTAAAATAGAATATACCTATTTTCCGCAGGAGGACTCCGATAATTCCTTCAGAAGATTTAAGGGAGGGCTCACCTTTCCCATAAAAATGGGTAATGAAGATAGTTATCTGCTGCCTTCGCTGGAATATGAAAACGTTCATTTCAAGTACAGGGATTTCACCCCTTTTGAAAAAGGAAAAGACATGGACCGGTACCAGTCCTTTACCCTGGGGCTTGGATATACCTATAAAATGAATGAAGAATGGAGGGTAGGGATCCAGGGAGGGGTAATGATGGCCTCCAATTTCGAAAGAGGAAAAATCATTAATGATGACCTTCTCTATACCGGGCTGGTGGTATTTATAAAAGACAAGAACGAGGAGGAAGTCGAAAAGCCCTGGAGACTGATCCTGGGGCTGCATTACTCCACCACTTCAGGAAGGCCATTTCCGCTGCCCGTGGTCAACTATTACAAGCAGTATTCACCCCGCTGGTCCTACACCATTGGAGTACCCAAAAGCAACTGGAAATTTGATATCAATGAGAAGCACGCCCTGCAGGCCTTCGTTACCCTGGATGGGTTCTATGCCAATATTCAGGACAACAGGGAATTCATCAATTCAGACCAGGTAGCAGAAAATATTTCCATGACCATAGTCCTGGGCGGAGTGGGTTATGAATATAGCATCACCAAGCATTTAGTTTATTATCTTTATGCGGGGCACACCATCATGAACGACATTCGTTTGAGAAATGGCGAAAAGGATGACGTGCTGGAAGTGAACAAGGAAAATACCTTCTACGGGCGTAGTGGGATAAAAATCAAAATATAGTTATGCCGAAAATTTTATTGATAGAAGACGAAGCAGCCATCAGAAGAGTGCTGATAAAAATCCTGACAGAAGAAAACAACACCTATGAAGTGGAGGAGGCTGTGGATGGACTCGAAGGCGTTGAAATTCTGAAGGAACGGGATTTCGATCTGGTGCTGTGTGATATCAAGATGCCGAAGATGGATGGGGTGGAAGTGCTCGAAGCCATTAAAAAGATAAAGCCTGAGATTCCTTTTGTGATGATCTCGGGCCATGGTGACCTGGATACAGCCGTCAATACCATGCGCCTTGGGGCCTTCGATTATATCTCAAAACCCCCCGACCTGAACCGCTTGCTGAATACTGTCAGAAATGCGCTCGATAAGAAGGAACTGGTGGTGGAGAACAGCCGCCTGAAGAAGAAGATAGGCAAGAACTACGAAATGGTAGGGGAGTCTGAAGCTATCACAAAGATCAAGGACATAGTGGAAAAAGTGGCTCCTACCGATGCCAGGGTCCTGATCACCGGCCCCAACGGAACGGGAAAAGAGCTCGTGGCCCACTGGCTGCACCAGAAAAGCGACAGGGCAAATGCCCCAATGGTGGAGGTGAACTGTGCGGCTATCCCATCAGAATTGATCGAGAGTGAGCTTTTCGGCCATGTGAAGGGGGCATTTACTTCAGCTGCCAGGGATAGGGCAGGGAAATTTGAGGCTGCCAATGGAGGGACCATCTTCCTGGATGAGATCGGGGATATGAGCCTTTCGGCCCAGGCCAAGGTGCTCAGGGCACTTCAGGAGAACAAGATCTCCCGGGTGGGGAGTGACAAAGACATAAAAGTTGACGTAAGGGTGGTGGCTGCCACCAATAAGGATCTGCAGAAGGAAATTGAGGAGAATAAATTCCGGGAAGACCTTTACCACCGCCTTGCGGTTATCCTAATCAAGGTGCCCGCATTAAAGGACAGAAGAGAGGATATCCCCCTGCTGGTGAACTACTTCGCCGAAAAGATTTCAAACGAGCAGGGTGTCATCACCAAAACCTTTACACCCGATGCCATTGAGCTGCTGAAGCAGTACGAGTGGACAGGAAACATCAGGGAATTGCGGAACGTCGTCGAGAGGCTGATTATCCTTGGTGGCAAAGAGGTAAGCTCAGAGGACGTGAAACTTTTTGCGGGGAAATAATTTTCCGGCAGATTAGATAAAAAAGGACAGGTTTCAGCCTGTCCTTCTTCATTTTTTATGATCTGTCCTCCTTCTTTTGAGGCCTTTGCATCAGCTTTCCTTAGGGGGTGGGAAATACCTCAGGAAATACATCTTGTCTCCGCTGGGGTGGTCCCATTCGTTAAACAGCTCAAAGCCATAACGCTGGTACGCAATGCTAATCCGCCTGATCCTGGTTTCCGCATAAATAGGAAGCTGAGTGGCTTTGGATAAGGCATAGAACTTATTTTTCATTTCATAGGCGGTCTTGGCATCGTCGCTGCCTCGTGCATCTGAGAGGATTCCCCAGAACCAGCAGTACAGATATTCCCCTTCCCTGGGGCGCTGAGCCTTCACGTACTTCTGTGTCTTCAGGGCCTTCAGGCCTTTTCTGATTCCGGTAACGTTCCACGCAAGTTTAAGGTCCTGCACCAGGTCTTTCCAGAAGTCCTTGTCCTCGCTGCTGGTGCGGAATAAAATTGCGATTCCCCTGCCATTTTCCGAAATAATAAGGGCATCTTTTTCAATAGCCTTTTCCACCATATGTGTGGCGAGGTACCTGAAACGCTGTTCCCGTTTGTGGTCATCCTTCACGATTTCCATTGAGGTGGGAATCTCCTGAAGTAGGGTTGATACGTGACCTATGATTTCCTGCTTGTTCAAAAGGTTTATTTTTGCTGCAAGATAAAAAAAATATGCTGCCGAGGCCATGCAATCTGGCACATCCTCCATTAAATCCGGGCTTGCTATTACGACGGAAACTTTTTCAGAATTCCCTGATTCAAAAGGCGAGGTTTCTTACTTTTGTTCTCTCTCTTTGTCAATAGCCCAAAACTCTGATGCCATGAAGAAATATTGCCTTTTTATAGCCCTGATTTTTGTTCTTTTCGAATCAACTGCCCAAATGGCACAGGTGCAGCAGGACTCGCTGAATCTTCGGAAGTTCTATGATCTGGCACTTCTGGATGGGCAGAGCTATTCCTGGCTGGATCATTTATCCAACAAGATCGGAGGCAGGCTATCGGGATCCCTTCAGGCAGAACAGGCGGTGGAGTATACCAGGGAGGAGCTGGAAAAACTTGGGCTGGACAAGGTCTGGCTGCAACCGGTGATGGTGCCTAAATGGACAAGAGGTTTTCCCGAATACGCTTATGTGGAATCGGCAGAGGGGATGACCACCCCCATGACCATCGCAGCCCTGGGGGGGTCTGTTGCTACCAATCCCCTGGGAGTAAAGGCTGAGGTCATCGAGGTAAAAGGAATTGAGGACCTCGCCCGCTATGGAAAAGAACAGATAGAAGGAAAGATTGTTTTCTACAACCGACCAATGCGGCCGGATCTTATCAACACTTTTGCAGCCTATGGTGGTTGTGTGGACCAGCGATACTCCGGAGCAGAAGAGGCTGCCAAATATGGGGCAGTGGGAGTCCTGGTGCGTTCCCTTACCCATAAGCTGGATGATGTACCCCATACCGGATCCATGAGCTATGGAAAGCTTTCTGAAGCTGATAAAATACCCGCTGCAACCATCACCACCCTCGATGCCGATTACCTGAGCAGCATGTTGAAGCTGAATCCTGAAATTCAGTTCTACTATAAAATGAGTTGCAAGAACTATCCCGATGTTCAGTCTCACAATGTTATTGGTGAAATTACTGGGAGCGAATTTCCTGAAGAGATCATTGTTGTGGGAGCGCACCTGGATTCCTGGGATTTGGGAGACGGAGCCCACGACGATGGCGCCGGAGTTGTCCAGTCAATGGAAGTGCTGCGGTTATTCCAGAGAGCAGGCATAAAACCAAAAAGAACGCTTAGGGTGGTTCTTTTCATGAATGAGGAGAATGGCCTGAGAGGAGGAATGAAATATGCCGAGGTCGCGGAACAGAACAGTGAAACACATTTATTTGCCCTGGAAAGCGATGCAGGTGGATTTACTCCCCGAGGTTTTTCAATAGATGCTTCCGAAGAACAGTTTCAGCAGATCCTGGAATGGGAGGAGCTCTTCAAACCCTACCTGATCCACTATTTTGAAAGAGGGGGTAGTGGGGCAGATATTGGCCCGCTGAAGAACGGCTCAACCGTCCTTGCAGGACTTCGACCCGATTCCCAGCGCTATTTTGACTATCACCACGCCGATACCGATACTTTTGAAGCAGTAAACAAAAGGGAACTCGAACTGGGAGCCGCCACCATGGCCTCCCTGGTTTATCTCGTGGATAAATACGGGTTTGAAAAGCAGCCCGCAGCAGAGGAACCGTCAAGTAACAACAACTAATCCAAAAACCGCACCCCGCACCCCGTACCCCGCACCAGAGATCTCTTAACTCATAACTCTTAACTCATAACTAACTTGACCCTCTCCCTCTACACCAAGGAATTCGGAAAAAACCTTCACCTAGCATACCCCGTAATGCTGGGGCAGCTCGGTCACGTCCTGGTGGGGCTTGTCGACAATATCATGGTGGGTCAGTTGGGAGCCGCCGAGCTGGCTGCAGTTTCTCTTGGAAACGCACTTGTGTTCATTGCCATCTCCATTGGTACAGGGTTCTCCTTTGCCATTACTCCCCTGATAGCAGAAGCCGACGGGGCAGGGGATGTGGAAAAAGGAAGAAGTTTTTTCCACCACGGAGTCCTTATGTGTGGGGCCAATGGAATCATGCTGTTCCTGCTGCTGCTACTGGCAAAACCCATTCTTAATCATATGGACCAGCCGCCCGAGGTAGTGGAGCTGGCAGTTCCATATCTGGAGATCGTCGCTTTTTCTATGATTCCCTTTATGATCTTTCAGTCCCTGAAGCAATTCGCCGATGGCTTGTCGCAGACTAAATATGCGATGTATGCCACCATTATTGCCAACCTGGTGAATGTGCTGTTCAATTACCTGCTTATCTACGGAGTCTGGATCTTTCCAAGGCTGGAAGTGGAAGGTGCCGCCTTGGGAACCCTTATCTCAAGATTCTTTATGCTCTGGTTCCTCTGGGAAATCCTCAGAAAGCGCGAAGGCCTGAAAAAATACTTCATCTGGACCAAAAAGGAGATGCTGAGCCTGGCAGTTTTCAAAAGACTCTTCGCCCTGGGCTTTCCAACCTCCCTTCAAATGCTGTTTGAAGTGGCTATTTTTACTGCAACCGTATTTCTCGCCGGAACCCTGGGAACCAACCCACAGGCAGCCAATCAAATTGCATTGAACCTGGCTT
>CBFGYW010000118.1:0-5751 GCA_965653085.1 uncultured Salinimicrobium sp. | reverse complement strand
GAAATTCCTTGTGAAGGATTCCCATAAAGCAGGTCCTGTTGAGGTAGTCGGCAAAGTTTAGGGCAGCAGTGCGTACAAAGAGATTTGCACTCATAATCAGCAGGCCCCGCATCTGCGGATTTATACTGAAGCTCAGCTTCAGATTAAACGGAGTTTTCCTGAAAAAATAAAAAAGGGCCATCAGCAGCATCACCAGCTGGGCGATCAGGCTCGCTATTGCAGCCCCTTCCAGATGCATCGCAGGAATGATTCCTTCAATGCCATAGACCAGGACAAGATCGAGCACGACATTCAGCAGTGCCCCGGTTAGGCTGCATTTCATGGCCCACAGCGTGTTCTGCAACCCCCTGAAGACCCCAAAAATCGCAAAGGTCACCAGCGTAAGGGGATAGCCCATAGCTCTAATCCGGTAATAATCTTCGGCATATTCCAGAATCAGACCTTCAGCATTATAGGCAGTGAATATTTCCCTGGCGAAGTAGGCACTGACCCCGTAAATGACCAGGCTCAGCACCAGATTGAAAACAATGGCCTGCGGCACCAGGGTCTTCACCGCGTGAATCCTTCGGCTCCCCAGGTGCTGCGACACCAGAGAAGAAATAGCGGTTTTGGTCTGTGCCACAATCCAGATGATGGCAGAAAGGAAGGAACCCACAATTCCTGCAGCCGCGAGGGCTTCCACTGGATTGGTGTCGACATTTCCTATGATGGCAATATCCGTAAGGGAAATCAGAGGCTCCGCGATGCCCGCAATAATCGCGGGGACTGCTATTTTGTTGATCTCACCAAAAGAAACCTTTTCCTTCAATCCAGCACCTTTTCATAACAGTGGAACGGATGCTCGCTCTGCTTCGGAAAAAACACATCCCCCAGCCTGACATATCCCCTTGTCTCATAGAACCTTTGGTTCCGCTTGTTCTGGCTGAAGGTATCCAGCCTCACGGAAGTATATTGGTGCTCCCTGGCAAAATCTTCTGCGAAATCCATCAGCTGCTGCCCATAGCCCTTGCCCCACACCTTGGGATGAACTCCCAGCCTGTGCACATACAGGTTGTTCCCATTGGGCGTGAGCCATTCGATGGGCACATATTCCTCATCCATTTTGGGGGTGAGGGCAATAACTCCCACTATCCTGCCTTCCTCCTTCAGAACATATAGTTCTTCCGAAAGGATATCCTGCTCCAGCACCTCCCGGGATGGATAATGCTCATTCCACTGGAAGATCCCGATTTCCTGCATCGCAAGGGCTCCGGCCTCGGTGAGTTCCTTAATTTCTGAAAGATCTGAAAGTACAGCGGGTTGTATCATAACAGGCGGAATCTTGAGTTTCTGACCCTAAAAATAAGGCCTTAAACAGCACTAAAAGAATTTTAGCAGAAAGAAACCAAAGATTTTCGACATTTAAAATATTTTGGTACATTTGCCCCGTTGAATTCGTTCTTCAAACAGTCGGGGGATTAGCTCAGCTGGCTAGAGCGTTTGGCTGGCAGCCAAAAGGTCATCGGTTCGACTCCGATATTCTCCACCCCCTTAAAGCCCTGTAAACACAGGGCTTTTTTCATTTTATACAGGATATCCCTCCCTGTTAATTTCATCTTAAATCAGTACATTTGGGCATAGTTTTACTACATTAGTTTACGTAAAGTTTACGCCAAAATGAAAGCAACGGTTAGTTTATACAAGTACGACGGCGAAAAAGAACTGGGGTTTCCCATTAAGCTCATCCTCTTCCACAACAAAAAGTACAGCAGGAAAACATTATCCTACTCCCGACTTCAGGACTGGGATCCTAAAGATGAACTTCCGAAGCGGTCCCACCCTGATTTTATAGACCTATATTCTACTATTTTAAACATTCGCGCCAAAGCCGTAAAGCTCGAACTTCGGAACCTTGCCAGCTTTAAGACTGCTTATACCTACCTGCTGGAGGGGCACGCTCCGACGAAAACTTCGGACTTCTATGCGTGGGGGCAGCGCTGTGTGGAGACCATGTATAAGGAGAACCGCGTGGGGAACGCCCAGTCTTACACCAACTCCCTGGATGCCCTGCGCAGGTTTGAGCCGCGACTGGAATTTTCAGACCTTACCCGCTATTTTCTGAACGACTTCAAGAACTACCTGCGCTCCAGGGGCAACAGTAACAAGACCATAAAACATTATGGCACCGGACTGAAAGCAATCTATAACCGCGCCGTTTCTGCCGGGGTGGTACAGGACGAGAAGCCGTTTTTGGGATTCGGAAAGGATATTCCTACCCGGGAGCTGAGAAGGAAGCAGCGGTACCTGGATATGGACAGCATTCGGAAACTGGAAACGGCTGAGCTTCCTGAGGGGCAACGGCGGTCGGTGGATCTGCTGCTGCTTCAGTTCTATCTGGCCGGGATGGATTTCACCGACATCTATCATCTGAAGAAACGAGATATGAGCCGAAAACGGGTGGTGTTTTTCCGGCAGAAGTTAGCCGAGGGGCTTGCCTTTGAAGTGGATGTGCTGGTAACGCCTAAAGCCGAGGCTATTATTACGCGCTACTGGGCCCATGAAGGCGAATATATCTTCCCCTGGCGAAAAGATCGCAAGGGTTATGAAACTTTTATTCAGAACACCCGGCGCGCTCTGAAAATAGTTCAGAAGAAACTGAACATCAAACTGCTGCCGAAAGATGAAGCCCTGACCACTAAAGTAATGCGGCATACTTTTGCCACCCTTGGAAAATTTTCGGGGGTTCATGAAGATATGCTGCGGGAATTGATGGGCCACGAACGCAAGGAGACAGATAATAATTACAAGGCGAAGTTCCTGCAGCGCGAGCGCGATGCCGTGCAGCTGAAGATCACCGGCGAGCTGGCCGCCTATGAAAAACCGAAGACCGCCCGCCGACTGGTGGCGCGAAAGACCCTGCTGAGATCCCGCCGCGACTGATTTTTTTAGCCTGTTTTTTTGGTTTTGGGAGTTGGAATTTCATGAAGTATCCATGGAGTATCCATGAAGTATGCATTAAGTATTTATTGTCGTTTGTAAACGTTTGTCAATATATAATGTCGTTTGTAAACGTTTGTCAATAAATAATAGGTAATGGAATTAATGAGATTCATAATGATGGCAGTTCCCACACATATACTGAGTACCTATACAAGCGCCCCCATCTTCAGGACTTCCATCGTACCATCCGGCGCGCCACATTCTATACTCCTGGCATCTAGGGCAGGTAAGATTGCTCTCACTCCATTCATCATCATCCCAGTCCCGGTTCGCGTATTCATCAGGATAAGCTGATAGCGGTATTTCTTTTTTTACTTTTTCCATATTCTTACCAGTTTCCTGAAGTATCATTTTTTACGTACTGCTCATAAGAAGCCATAAGCCCGGTGACTTTTGCCAGGGCGTCTTCTTTGGTAAATCGCACCATGTCGTTAACGAATTCGCCTTTGATCTCATTGAACTGTTCCGGCATGATGGTGATCTTTGAGGCTCCATCTTTGACCTGGATCTTGATGATGGCAAATATACCTCCAGTTTCTATAAAAGAATAATTCTCATAGCGAGAATTTTACTCGGTGATGTTTTTTAGGGAGGGGGGGTAAGTGTTAAAATAGTTGGAATGTTTGAAAGCTAAAAAGTCAAAAAGTTAAAGAGTTAAAAATCAATATTAAAAATAGCCCCATGGAAAAAGAACCTAAACTAATTGCCCTCAAAGGCGGAGGCCAGCCCACCGCCACCGATCTCTACACCCCCCTGGCGAAGCTTCCGGGCCCCAGCTCCCGATTCAGTCTTACCAAGAATCAAACCTACTGGTACACTTACTTCGGGGAGCAGCTAATCGCCACCCGGAAGCTGATGCGCCCGGACCTGATCCACCTGCACCGGCTTGCCCGCTCAGTCGATTATTACATTCAGGCTGAAGGGGGACTGGGTGTTGGGATGATGATCCGCTGAGATAAAAGTTTACGTAAAGTTTACGTTTCACAACTGGGTAGATACAGATTCTCGTGTTTTGCTGGGCCTAACGAAGCTTTTATTTTTGGCTGGCAGCCAAAAGGTCATCGGTTCGACTCCGATATTCTCCACAGAAAAAACCACCCGGTCGGGGTGGTTTTTTTATTTTTATACATTCCCTCTTCTTCGCAAAGCATCTGTGACCAGATCACGTGCCAGAGGAACCTTCAGAACCTCCTATCCAGACAGTCCCCATCTTTATGTAATGTACCTCGCCCGCACTCGTTTTTTCCGTTCTGTGCGGCGCTCTCAGCTTCCTTTTCACCCATCTCCGGTTGGTGTAGTATTCAGCCTCTGATTCAAATTCCTCGGGATAACCAACCGTATTGGTATCGATCCAGTTTTCATCCAGCGCCTGCTCCCACTGCAGCTTTTCCATCCGCTCCTGTAGCTTCCCGTAGTTCCGGATCGGAAAAGTTTTAGGGTTATCCGGTTTATAAAAGGTATGCTCATAAAAATCTGCCGATTCCCCCACCGCACAGACCACCTGTGAGAGCGAAAACCGCGGCTCATACAGCCATATCTTCAGGTAATAAGGCTGCCCCAGCGCATCCAGCTCCTTTTTCCAGGCATCATGAATATCCAAAAGTCCTGTAAGGATTCGCTTTCGCGTTTCCCCCCTCGGTTCCGGATATTTGAGGTTCCAGAAGTTGGAATCATGATAGGGAGAGACCCATATCTTCACATATTCCCGGTCTGCATCCTCGGCATTCAGTAGAGCATACCTGTCTCTCCAGGCCTCTATATCCCTCCAGATCCTCTTATGCCCCCTGATCTTTACTATCCTCATTTAAACTGCTGCTTTTTCTTCCTCCCCAGCTCTACCTGCTTCCAGAACATATCGGGATCAGCAGGATAGGGACGAATTAATCTTTCGCATTCTCCTTTCGTCCCCGATTCAGCGCCGGGATGGAAGGCAAAGATATACTCCAGCAGCTCATTTTCCGTGAATGCGGTCCTGAATTCCGGCAGCACCTCTTCGTGATTGGCAAAACAAACATTATGACGGCTCCCTCGATCGAGGATGAGTCCCAGTCCTTTTTCAAAAGCAGAAACGACTGTAGCTCGAAAAATCCCCTCTTCCTCCGCTTCCTTCTGAAGATCCATCAGTGATTCCGGCCCCTGATTTCCCTCCATCAGAACCGATTCAAAGTAAATCTCACTTCCGGAAGGAAAGCCGTACTGAAAAAGTACCTGCTCCAGATTCATTTCTTATGCAGCCAGCGGGTGTTGCTCTCCCCGGTCTTTCTTCCGAGTGAAAAAAGCCACCACCGCCGAAGTGATCACGCCCATAAAGACCGCCCCTATCATTGCCTGCAACACATAACTCCTGTAGTTGAAATGCTCTTCAGCAACAGAACGCTCCAGCGCGCCCGTTTCAACGGAATACTCGATGATGTTGGCGAAATAATCCGGACTTATATATTCCGAAGTAATATATTGGGTAAGCGGACTGAGGATGGCAACAATAAGAGTGATGATAAGCCCACAGAAAAAGCCTTGTCTGTAGCTCATAATGCCGTGGT
Source organism: uncultured Salinimicrobium sp. (assembly GCA_965653085.1). Taxonomy (GTDB): domain Bacteria; phylum Bacteroidota; class Bacteroidia; order Flavobacteriales; family Flavobacteriaceae; genus Salinimicrobium. The sequence continues at coordinate 232 of CBFGYW010000118.1, read as the reverse complement.
AGTAGTTCTTCCGTTTGTCCAGCAGCGCAAGTACAAAGATGGTTACAGCCGGAAGGGCAAACAGCATGGAGTAGGTGGAATGTTTGTCGATGTGCTCCCCGTGCAGGCCCAGAAGCCGCTCCAGGAACATCCAGAGTAAACTGGCCACCACAAATATGACGGCCCACTTGATTTCTATTCTGATACTTTTCATTTAACAATATTTAGTTAATACGCCCCAAATGGTTCCTCT
>CBFGYW010000117.1:0-5803 GCA_965653085.1 uncultured Salinimicrobium sp. | reverse complement strand
TAGATGCTGAAGGAGAACAGGAAGGTTCCTATCAGGAAACACCATCCTGCCATTCTTTCAGGGGAAGTATCAATTTCGAGGCTGCTGCCCAGGAGCAGCAGGGCCAGGGCGTGGTACATCTGGTATTTTACTCCGGTTTCAAAGCTCTTCAGCAGCTCTTCGGAAAGGATCTTTTTCAGGGCATGTGCTCCAAAGGCACCAAAGATGACAGCCAGCGCTCCATAGGCAGCACCTGAGATCATTACAAGCTCATTCATTTCGAGTGGATTTACTGGCCGAAAGGTCGGGAAATTAAGGGCAAAAAAAAAGAATAAGAGAGATCCCCCAATCTCTCTTATCCTCATTTTCTTACTAATAAAAAAACAAACCTTCTTGCAAAAAAAGTTTTCACGTGTAACAGTTTTTCAATTAGGTTTAGTAAATGTACTGCTGAAGGCACAAATAGGAAATGGGGGAAAACACGTAATTTTCCCATAGAAGATTTTACTTCGTCACGTAATCATAGATCATCCTGGAAACTTCAGCAAGCATTTTTACGCCCTCTTCGGGCTCTTCCATATTTTTTGACAGCAGTACCAGCACATACTTTTCTCCATTGGGAAGAATGACTATTCCCGAATCGTGGCGTACTCCAGTAATGGAACCGGTCTTATGCGCCACCTTCACCTCTTCGGGGAGCAGGGCGGGAATAATATCATTGTGTTTCTGCTGCAGCAGGATCTCTGTCATCTGCCTGTCTGCAGTTTCTCCTACTGCTTTCCCTTCAGCAATTTTCTCAAAGATCAGCAGCAGGTCATAAGCCGTGGTGGTATTGCTCAGGCCGGCTTCGTAGGCTTCAATATCCTCAACCCCCCGCAGGACCATGATATCTTCAGCGCCGAGTTCCCGCATACTTGCAGTCACTTTTTTGGCGTCCACCTTTTCAATTAGAAGGTTCGTTGCAAAATTGCTGCTGTGGATGATCATGTCGACCATCATATCCTGAATACTTACTCTGGAACCTATTTTCTCGTAAAGATTATCTCCGCTGTCCTGGTTGATATCCAGACTGAAGGGTTTGCCCGAAACGATGCTCATGAATTCATTTTTTACCAGGATCGAGTCCTGCAGCCTGAAATTCCCTTCCTCCACCTGTTTGAAGATCTCTATCATCACTGGGGTCTTCATCGTACTCGCTGCGTGGAATTCTTCCTTTTCGTTTATGTAAATCTCTTCGGAAGTGGCCAGGTCTTTAAAAGCTATTGCGAAATCTCCCTGGGTGGAAGAAAAGCTGGAATCAATGGCTGATTTTAATTCTAAAAGACTTTCTGGCTGCTGGGCGACTGCGAACTGAAATCCAAGGCCCAGGACGAGTGTAAAAAGCTGTTTTTTCATGACATCAGGTTAAATGTGGCAAGATAAAATAAATTCCCTCAGATATCCTTCAGAAAATGTCTTATTCAAATCTCCTGTACCTCGCCACCAGGAACATATAGACCCCATAAGCAACGGCACCCAGGGCGATCAGAGCCAGCAGCAGGGAACCGGAGGAGGAAGTCCCAATAAAGGAAAAGGCCTCTCCCGTGCTTTTCATCTTTGAAGGATCTGAAGAGATGGCGGCCCTAATGGCAAAGTACCCAATGATTACGAATAACACCCCTCTGGAAATTACTCCGGCCTTGGCGATATTCTTCACCAGTTTCTGGTCGAACCACAGACTCAGCTTTTTTGTGAAGTTTTCTTTGAAGGCCTTATAGAACTGGTAGAGTCCTCTTCCCAGAATCGCTACTCCTGCTATGCCCAGGAGAATGAGGCCCAGGTCACTCATCAGTAAAGAGGACTTTTGGGCCCCCTGACCGGAATTCCCGGATCCCAGGATCTTCATTATTGCTAAATATCCCAGGGCGAGATAACTGCAGGCACTCAGGAAGAAGGCGAACCTTTTGAATTTGCCTTTTGAATCGGAACCCAGGTTTTCAGGATCTGAAAAAGCCTGCGTGAATCGCCAGATGGAGTAGCAGGCGATCCCGAGGGCCACGAGGAGTAAAAGGATGTTTCCAAAGGGTTTTTTGTCCAGGAATTCCAGTACCTGCATCTGTCCTGCTTTCTGACCTCCCAGATTTAAGGCAGCCATAAATGTGAGGCCTCCTAAAAGCACATATACGGTTCCCTTGGCGGCGTAACCGGTGCGGGCGATCTTTATAATTTTGCTGTCCATTTTTAAAGTATTGATACTCTAAAATAGAAATTCGCAGAAGCCGTGATTGTTTCTTTATATTTTATTTAGCGTTTTCAGGACCTCGATAGATTTCGAAAATTATATTTTCGGGAAATTCTTCATCTCTTCTCTCAGGATTCAACTGAAAGTGCTTCTTGAGTAACAGTTTTTTAGAGCTCTCATTCTTTCTGTGGGTGCAGGCTTCTATTCTCTCGAGCTTCAGCTCCCGGAATGCGAAATCTATAACCGCCTGAACGGCCTCTGTCATTATTCCCTGGTTTTGAAACATGGGTTTCAGGTCATAACCGATCTCTGCACTCCGTCTGTCTTCAGAAAAATTCCAGAGACAGATGGAGCCTATCATCTCCGACTCTATTTTCTTCGAAATACTCCAGTAGAAGGAATCCCCGCTATCGACGAAGCCTCTGATTTTTTCTATAAATTCAAGTGCCTCTTCCCTGGTTTCAGCTTTGGGCCTTACAACAAACTGATTTACCTTCTCGTCGCTGCGCAGAAAAGATATACTCTCCCAATCGGAGTCCTCCAGCTCTCGCAGCAGCAGTCTCTGGGTTTCCAGTTGCGGGAAATTTATTGCCTTCATTCCGAATTTATTGATATATCCATAGCCTCACCATATCCAGCAATTTGTCGATATTTACTGGTTTGGTGAGATAATCATTGGCACCCGCCTCAAGGCTCTTCGCTTTGTCTTCGGGCATCGCCTTCGCAGTGAGAGAAATGATAGGGAGATCCTTATAAGCCTCGTATTTCCTGATCCTGCTGGTTGCTTCATATCCATCCATAACGGGCATCATCACATCCATCAGCACAATATCGATGTCTTTTTCACGAATAAGTTGTTCTATCGCCAGTTTCCCATTATTTGCAATCACTATCTTCATTCCAGCGTCTGAAAGTTTCTTTGACAGGGCATAGGAATTCCGTTCATCATCGTCTACCAGCATCACTTTTTTATTCTTCAGCACATGTTTGGGATCGTGCAGGTCTGTCAGTATCTTTTTCTGCGCGGGCGAGAGTCGGTTCACATCACTGTGGAGAAATAGTGACACCTCGTCCAGCAGTTCCTCGGGGGAAGCAGCTGTTTTGATCAAAAGGCTGTCAGAGTAGCCGCGAAGCGCCTTCTCGTCATTCTTGGACAGCTTCTCCTCGCTGAAAACAATTACTGGTACGGAATCTGTCTTATGAAGGGAATCAAGGGCTTTCAGCACTTCAAAACCTGAAATATCCGGCAACTTCAGGTCAAGGACCACACAGTGGAAGTTTTTGTTCTTCAGCTGTTTTAAAGCCTCTTTCCCGCTGGCAGAGGTCGTGATGTTGACCTCCTTATAATTCAGGCTGGTTTTTAAGGTTTTTAAAGTAGGCGCATCATTATTAATGATAAGAAGCTCTTTGGTAGGTGAGTTGTTCAGATTCTCTGTCTTCTGAATTCCATATTCAAGATCCTTTAATGCGACAGGTTTCCTGCCAAAGCCAATGGCTCCCTTGCACAGGGCTTCCTTACGTTGATCTTCGGAAGCCAGAAGGAATACGGGAATGTGCCGGGTATTCAGACTGAACTTGAGATGATCCAGCACGGTAAGGCCTCGCATATCAGACAATTGCTCGTCCAGCAGGATGCCATTGGGCTGGAACTGGGCCGCCAGTTTCATCCCTTCCTTGCCATCCCTTGTGAACAGGAATTTATAGCCCTGCTTCTGGATTATTCCTTTCACAATTTCAGCGAAGAAGTTCTTTCCTCCCAGGACCAGCAGGGAAGCATCCGAAACCTTTAAATTTTCCCTGTCATCGGGAATGCCCGCTTCCAGCAGCGCAGGAGACTTCCTGTCAGCCACCTCCATCGCATCATCCCTGGATTCGGTGAAACTAGGTGCGCTGTAAGAAGACATTGCGTCCTCCATTTCTTTTATGGGCGCACTGGTGAGGTCTACAGGAATATACACCTTAAAGATGCTGCCTTTTCCTTCAGTACTCCTGATATGAATTTCTCCTCCCAGAAGCCTTGACAATTCCCTCGAAATGGTCAGTCCAAGCCCTGTGCCTCCATATTGTCGACTGGTACCTCCTTCAGCCTGCTGAAAGGCTTCAAAGATCATCTTACGCTTTGTTTCGGGAATCCCTATCCCCGTATCCTTCACTGAAACCTCTAGTACCTCAGTCCCTGGGAGGGTGATCTCCTGAAATTTAACGCTGTCACTGGGCTTACAGATGGAAACTTCCACTGAGCCTTTCTCTGTGAATTTTATAGCATTGGAAATCAGGTTCTTAATGATCTGCTCCAGGCGCTGTCCGTCGGTGATGATCTTTTCGGGAGCACTGGATTTTGCCTGAATGGTGAACTTCAGTTTTTTGGATTTGGCCAATGGCTTGAACTGATCCTGCAGGTTGCTCACCAGATTTTCAACCAGTACTTCTTCAGGATGTATCTGCAGTTTTCCAGCTTCCACCTTGGAAAGGTCGAGGATGTCGTTGATCAGGTTCAGCAGACTCAGCCCGCCTTCGTAAATAATACTCGCAGATTTCTGCTGGTCCTTGAACAGGTTGCCTTTGGGGTTGTCGCTGAGATCCTTGGAGAGGATCAGAAGGCTGTTTAACGGAGTCCTCAGCTCGTGGGACATATTGGCCAGGAATTCAGATTTATATTTACTTGCCTGCTCCAGTTCCTTCGCCTTGCGCTCCACTTCAACCCTGCTGAACTGCAGGTCTTCCTTCTGCATCTCAAGATCCTTTGTCTTGGATTCAAGATCGTCGTTGGCCATCTGTAACTCCTGACTCTGAATCTTCATTTTCTCCTGTTGTTTAAGTAGCTCTTCAGACTGTCGCTGCGACTCTTCCAGCAGGTCTTTCATTTTCTCCCTGTCCAGGGAAGAGTTGGTGGTAATAGCGATGTTTTCCCCTACCGACCGCATCAGTTCTAGCTGGCTGTCGTTAAAGGAGCGGAAGGAACCGATCTCGATGACTCCCTTAACCTCCCCATCAATGATGAAGGGCTGCACCAGAATGTGTCGGGGGTTGTTCTCTCCGAGACCTGAGGATACACTTAAATAATCAGCCGGAATGCCTGAGAGCACGATCACTTCCTTCTCCAGGGCTGCCTGGCCTACGAGGCCTTCTCCAAAGTCAAAGGTGGTTTTAAGGGATTTTCTTCTCGAAAAGGCATAAGAGCCGGTCATCCTCAGCTGTTTCTTCTCATTGTTCCTTTCAGCCAGATAGATGACACCTACCTGGCCATCGAGGTATTTGGTGAGGTAGGAAATAATATTTTTGGAAAGGGTAAGAAGATCCTGTTCTCCCCGCATCCTGTCGTTCAGTCCCGCCTGTCCCGTCTTGATCCAGGCTTCGTTCTCATTCTCTTCTGAAATCCGTTTCAGGTTCTCGGTCATCGAGTTCAATGCGATCCCCAGCTGGTCGGCCTCACTACGAAGAGGCATCTCTATAGAGAAGTTTCCTTCAGCAATGGTATTGGCAGCCTTTACAATCGTGGTAAAGGAATCCACCATCGCATTGATGTTGTTCTTCAGCTCCTGCACCTCACCCTTCACTTCCACGTCGATCTTCCTGGAGAAATCCCCTCTCGCAAGGGCGGTT
>CBFGYW010000116.1:0-5806 GCA_965653085.1 uncultured Salinimicrobium sp. | reverse complement strand
ATTTATGCACCTGGACCCCTTCGCGGCCCTGGAATACGATTTCCTGAAGGATTTTATCCTGAAGGCGGACTATGCCTACAACTACTACGAAAACGCCAGCAGCAAGGCTGTAAATCGATTTCAGATGGGGAATGCCTCGATGTTCTACGGGAAGGAAGACAGTTTATGGTCTTTCGAGCTGGAGGTGCAGAACGTGTTTGATGTACGGTACCGGAATTCGAATTCCTTCAGCCAGTTTCTGGTGATGGACCAGAATATTTATATTCAGCCGAGGACGGTGATGCTGAAGGTGGTGTATAAATTGTAATGTAAGATATGCTGCGGGTGATCTTCAGATCACATCGCAACCGGGCGGGAATCTTCAGATTCCCGTAACAGCACGTGCCAATCTGAAGATTGGCGCCCAGTGGGGCTGCGATCTGAAGATCGCGCCCAGCAAATTTCGAATAAAGGTTGTCCAGCTAAGATAAAATCCTAAGATTCCTTACTTGCCTTCTCCTCCAGCTCCTTCTGCAGATCCTCCATCACAGGTTTCACGGTGCTTTCAGGAAGGTCTGAGATTCTTATATACATAAGCCCATCAACAGCATCGTTGAACAATGGATCTACGTTAAAGGCAATTACCCGGGCGTTCTGTTTGATGTATTTCTTGATAAGGACAGGAAGCCTGAGGCTGCCTGGTTCCAGTTCATCAATAACCTTATCGAACTTCTGCAGGTCTGCCTTGGTCTCATCGAAAACGAAATCCTTGTCCCCGTCCTTCAGCTTCACCTTGAATTCCTTCTTGGGGCGCACGTATTGGGCAATGTAGGGGTCGTAATAGTGAGACCTCATGAACTCTATCATCAGGGATTTTGAGAAATTGGAGAACTTGTTGCTGATGCTCACGCCCCCTATCAGGTACTTATGTTCGGGGAAGCGTAGGGTGCAGTGCACGATGCCCTTCCACAGCAGGAACAGGGGCATGGGGCGCTGCTGGTATTCCTTGGTGATGAAGGCACGGCCCATTTCGATTGACTGGCTCATCATCTTATGAAGTTCAGGTTCAAACCGGAACAGGTCCTGAAGGTAAAAACCGTTAATGCCGTACTGTTCGTAAATCTCGGCACCCATCCCCATCCTGTAGGCCCCGGCGATCTTGTTGGCATCCTTGTCCCAGAGGAACATATGGTAGTAATAATCGTCAAAGCTGTCGAGGTCGGTGGGATTGTTGGTGCCCTCACCGATCTCCCGGAAGGTGATCTCCCGCAGTCGGCCGATCTCACTCAGAATGTTAGGTACTATCTCCTTTTTTGCCAGGAATACCTCATAATTCTTGCTTTCCAGAAGGCGTTTGTCCAGGGTGCGGCACAGTTCGACCTCCTCCATCATCCGCTCTATGCTCGCCTGGTCTATGATCTTCTTTGGGGGTTTAGCTTTTTTAAGCGTCTTCGGAATATCCTTGAAGAAGTTCTTCTTTTCGAAGGTATTCGAAAGCATATAGGTCTTCCTGCGAAGGAATTCGGTGAGGCCTTCAATGGTGGTGATCGAGACCTGGTCTTCCACAGAAATAGGGTTTCCGATCCGCACCCTGATCTTGCGCTTCTTCTGAGACAGCATTTCGCTGGGGAGTTTTGCAGTCCGCAACACATCGCTCAGGGAGGCTAATTTATAGAAGAAGGTACTGTTTTTCGCGTGAAAATAAATAGGAATCACCGGCACCTTGGCCTTTTCTATCAGCTTTATAGCTGTGGGCTCCCAAGGTTTATCGACGATCATCCGTTCATCCCGATAAGTGGAAACCTCCCCCGCGGGAAAGATCCCTAACGGTTTTCCCTCGCGGATATGCAGAATGGCATCTTTAATGCCCGCCAGACTCGATTTGGCTTCCTTGTGGTCCTCAAAAGGGTTCACGGGCATTATGAAAGGCTTCAGCGGATCGATGCGCTGCAGCAGGAAATTCGCGATGATCTTGTAGTCTGGCCGCTGGGAAAGCAGGAGTTTCATCAGGATCATTCCGTCAATACCACCCAGGGGGTGATTCGAAATGGTGATGAAGGCACCTGTTTTGGGAATACGCTTCAGATCCTCTTCGGGGATCTCAAAGTCGATATCAAAAGCCTTCAGGATGGAATCGATGAATTCTTCTCCTGAAAGCCCCTTCCGTTTGTCGTACTCTCGGTTGATGACAGAAAGCTTGGTGGTTCGCAGGGCCAGCCAGCCAATGCTGGTGCCAAGAATCCCCAACTTATCCAGTTTTAAAACTTTTGCTACTTCCCTGGCATTGACTATTCCCATACTTCTTTCTCTAATTTTCTGGTCTGCGGATTATGATCTCGTCACCATCTGTACTGTTTCCTGGGTCACCTGTTTAAGCAGGACCTCCCGGCCCTTCTCAAGGCTTTCCAGGGCTGATTCATCGAAATGTCTGATCGTGTACAACGAGACCCCTGGGATGAAATTCACCTTGAAACGCGCCCGCAAATGACTGATTAATTTCTCTAAGTTATTAAATTTATTGTCAACACAGACTGAAAAACTGATCGCAGAATTCTGAATAAGGTCGACTTTCATCTGGTATTTATGGAAAAGCCTGAAGATCTCGCTGATGTTTTCCTCCACCATAAATGAAAAATCCAGGGAGGAAAGGGAGATAAGCACCAGGTCCTTCTTTACGATGAAACAGGGGATGAGGGGCTGGATCTTATGGCCCTTGCTCACGGCGGTGCCTTCGTCGAGCGGATTCAGAAATGATTTCACAAAGAGCGGGATCTCCTTGCGCTGCAATGGCTGAAGGGTTTTGGGATGGATCACCGAGGCTCCGAAGAATGCCAGCTCTATCGCCTCCTCATAGGAGATGCGGTTGAGAAGCTGGGTATTCTCGAAAACCCGGGGGTCGCCGTTCAGGACTCCCGGCACATCTTTCCAGATGGTGACCTCCTGGGCATTGAGGCAGTAGGCAAAGATAGCGGCGGTATAATCACTGCCCTCCCTTCCCAGGGTGGTGGTGAAATTATTCGAATCGGCGCCAATGAACCCCTGGGTGATGGTGAGGGCTTCCCTGTTGATTTCCCGCGAGATCAGCTCCTGCGACTCAGCCCAGTCCACCTGCGCATCGCGGTAGGTGCTGTCGGTCTTTATAAGGCTGCGGGCGTCCTTCCATTCGTTCTTAATCCCACGCTGCTGAAGGTATTCGCTCACAATGCTGGTGGAGATCAGCTCCCCGAAACACACCACCTGGTCGTAAACGAAATCGTGCTTTTCTGAACGGTTGTGCTTCAGGAAATTCTCCAGTTCGCGAAAGAGGTCCTTCACCTTTTCAAACACCGGATCCTGTAGATTATCAAAAAGCCCTCTCAGGATATCCTGATGGTATTCCTTTACCAGCTGAAGGCTCTGGCTGAAATCTGAAGAATACAGATAATCGTTTACCACAACCTCCAGGGCATTTGTCGTCTTCCCCATCGCAGAGACTACGGCTACCTTGTTTTTAGAGCCCGTGGCTTCCAGGACCTTTACAACGTTCTTTACCCCCTCGGCATCCTTTACCGAGGCACCTCCGAATTTGAATATTTTCATTAAAGTCGCGATATAAATTTAGTCATTCCCTCCTCATCCATCTGCACGGTGTACCAGTCTTTCAGGATCCTGGCCCCGCTGCGCTCGTAGAAATCAATGGCGTGCTGGTTCCAATCCAGGACCACCCATTCTGCGCGTTTTACATTCTGTTCCTTTGCATATTCTATGACTTTTCTGAAGAGCGCGCCACCCATTCCCGTACCTCTTCTGTCTTCCCGAACGATCAGGTCTTCCAGATGGATGGTGCGGCCCTTCCAGGTGGAGAACCTGTAATAGGTCAGGGCCATCCCTTCCACCTTGCCATCGCGTTCTGCAACAAAACAATGAAAGAGCGGATTCTCGCCAAAGCCTTCTGCTTCCAGCAATTCCACTGTGGTAATCACGGCTTCAGGCTCATTCTCAAAGGCTGCCAGTTCCTTTATCAGGTCAAGCACAGCGGGCATATCGGCTTTGGTGGCGGTTCTTACAATAAATTCCATCGGCTGTATTTTGAAACAAAAGTAAGAATTTGATTTTAAGAATAAATTCACGCAAACGATGTAGTGCCTATATTTTATTTAGGTAGTTTTGTCTGCGAAATCCGGTTCCCCATCCAGCGGAAGCCACAGATCAATGACAACAGAACCTCAACTCTCACAAATGGCCAAGAAGCATCAGACCTTAGGCGAATTCATAATTGAAAACCAGCAGGCTTTTGCCTATTCTTCGGGGGAACTTTCCCGACTTATCAATTCCATCAGGCTTGCAGCCAAGGTAGTGAACCACGAGGTGAACAAGGCGGGGCTGGTGGATATCACAGGAGCCGCAGGGGAGGTGAACATCCAGGGGGAAGACCAGCAGAAGCTCGATGTATACGCAAATGAAACCTTTATCAGAACCCTTACCAATAGGGAAATTGTCTGCGGAATCGCTTCAGAGGAATCAGATGATTTCATTACCATCGCAGGAAACAAAAATGACCATAAGAACAAATATGTGGTGCTGATGGACCCTCTGGATGGCAGCTCGAATATTGACGTGAATGTTTCAGTGGGGACTATCTTTTCCATCTACCGAAGGGTCACCCCCATTGGCACCCCCGTTCAGCTGGAGGATTTCCTGCAGCCCGGAAACCAGCAGGTGGCTGCGGGTTATATAGTTTACGGCACCTCCACGATGCTGGTCTACACCACGGGCCACGGCGTCAATGGCTTTACCCTTAACCCTGCCCTGGGCTCCTGGTACCTTTCGCATCCTGATATGCAATATCCCGAGAACGGAAGGATCTATTCCATAAACGAAGGCAACTATGTACATTTTCCGCAGGGAGTTAAAAAATATATCAAATACTGCCAGGAGGAAAAGGACGACCGTCCCTACACTTCGCGGTATATAGGGTCGATGGTTTCAGATTTCCACCGGAACATGATCAAGGGCGGGATCTTCATCTATCCCACCAGCTCCCGGGCCCCCAAAGGAAAGCTGCGGCTGCTTTACGAATGCAACCCAATGGCTTTCATCGCAGAGCAGGCCGGTGGAAAGGCCAGTGATGGGTTCTCGAGGATCCTGGATATAGAACCTACAGAACTGCATCAGCGTGTCCCCTTCTTCTGTGGCAGCAGGCTGATGGTGGAAAAGGCGGAGGAGTTTATGGCCGCGGAAGAATCGTGAAGATCGGTGCGCCTATTCCTTACAGGAATTCGGGCGCGATCTATTCCTTCCTCAACAGATACAGATAGTCATCGAAATCCAGTTTCCCGCTGAAGATCTGGACTGATCGTTTAATAATCCCTTCAGAGGCTTCCCCTGAAAATCCCAATCCGATGGCATATTTCTTCAGCAAGTCCATCTCCTCTTCATCGATCTCGTGATCTGAAAAGATGATCTTGAGCAGATCGTACAGCCGTTCCAGCCGTTCCTGCACATTGTTGTGGGGATTGATAGGGAAGGATTTGGGATTCTTCAGCACCAGGCTGTATTCTTCCTCCCCGATATCCAGTTTCCGGGCGAATCGCCTTAGCTGTTCTTCTTCTTCAGCATTAATTTCACCATCGACTGCGGCAAGGTTGACTATGGAAGCAAAATGGCCGAGATTGCGGGGGTGTTCTCCCGAACCGAATAGATCTGAAAAGGACATAAGGTTAGATTTTTAATTAAAGATAAGGAACCCCCGGAAAGGGAAAAAGAGGAAATGCAGGAGGGGAAAAATTTTTCTGAAAATTTGAAAATCTCAGGCCTATCGCCCCCCGCCCCCCGCCCACCGCATCCC
>CBFGYW010000115.1:0-5858 GCA_965653085.1 uncultured Salinimicrobium sp. | reverse complement strand
ACAAAAATTCCCGTCTCAAAATTCTTATAATAGACAAAAATAGCGAAGAAGGGAGTAATTGTCAGGATCGAAGCAACCAGATTCCCAAGAAACAGCAGCTTCTTGAGCCGATGGGAATAGAACCAGATCATAAAGATGTAGATGGAAAAAAACACCACCGTCCTGAAGGACACATAGCTGGCGAAAAAGATCCCGGCCAGGTTCAGGATGAAATACACAGATAATTTTGTGCGCTGGCTCACAAACCTGTCGAGCATCGTTTTGTGCGGCCGATTTATCAGGTCTTTTTCACTGTCGTAGAAGTTGTTGATGATATAACCTGAAGCCACTACCGAAGCGGTAGCCAGGACCAAAAAGAATAGGTTGAGGTCAAACAGAACCTGCTTCAGGGGCAGATCCCGGGCAAGGATAAAAGACGAGGTGAGGTACTGCGCCATGATCAGCACCAGGATATTATATCCCCGTACAACCGAAATCAGGCTGAGAATCTTAAGAAGGAGTCGCTTCCTCGAAATAGAAACCATTTTTCTAGAAGTTGTATACCACTTCCAGTCGATAGTCTTTTAAAGCTTTCCGTGCCTTTTCAATATCTTCGGTGAATCCAAGAATGTAACCTCCTCCCCCCGAACCGCAAAGTTTCAGGTAATATTCGTTGGTTTCGATTCCCTTCTGCCACAGCTTGTGGAACTGGGCCGGGATCATGGGTTTAAAGTTGTCAAGCACCACGTGCGAGAGTTTTTTGATGTTTCCGAAGAGAGATTTTACATCTCCTTTTAAGAAGTCATCCACACAGGCATCGGTATATTTTATGAACTGATCCTTTATGATTCTTCGGAAGGGCTCCTGTTTCATGTTTTCCATAAAGATGCTGACCATGGGAGCGGTTTCACCTATAGATCCGCTATCCAAAAGGAAAACAGCCCCTTTACCATTCTGAGTCTGTGAGGGAATTCCTGCAGGCTCGATGTTATCTTTTGAATTGATAAGGATAGGAATGCTCAGATAACTGTTTAATGGGTCCAGTCCTGAGGATTTTCCGTGGAAGAACGATTCCATTTCCCCAAAGATGTTCTTCAGCTTCAGGAGTTTTTCACGGGTGAGATTTTCAAGGACAGTTATCTTGTCTACAGCATACTTATCGTAAATGGCTGCTACCAGGGCACCGCTGCTCCCCACACCATACCCCTGCGGAATACTGGAATCGAAGTACATTCCCTCCTCAACATCAGCCTTCAGGGCCTCCAGGTCAAACTTGACCAGCGATGGCTTCTCGGTTTGAAGTTCAGCAAGATAGTTAGCAAAACGCTTAAGACTCTCATTTGATCTGCGTGCTTCCTCCCCAGGATTTTCATCCACCTTCAGGGCGCCGTTGTAGAAGTTATAGGGAATCGAAAGTCCTTTGGAATCCTTGATGATGCCATACTCTCCGAAGAGCAGGATTTTTGAGTAAAATAATGGTCCTTTCATTTCGATTTGGTGTTGTGTTCCCGGCTATAGTTAACAACGGCTTTAGGTTATCTGATACAAATATACGTCACTTCTTCGAAACCACAACTACCTCAACCACATAGGAATTAAAAGCAGGGAAGGATTAGGATACCTTCTTCGCCCCTTTTCCAAGCTGGTCGTGGATAAACTGCCCGTTTTGACAGAATTGTGTAAGCTCCTCTATTATGAATTTCTGGATCGTTTTTTTTTCATTTTCTGGGTACAGCAGGTGCACATTGGCCCCGGCATCAAGAGTAAAACAAGGGTGGAGTCCGGTGGAATCTCTGAATTCCATGATCCTGTTAATGATCTCAAGGGTATTCGGCTTCATCAGCAGGAAATATGGCTGCCCCGTCATCATCATCGCGTGAAGGGTAAGGGCTTCACTTTCCACAACTTTAATAAATGCATCAAGGTTTCCAGTCTTAAAAATTTCCCTCAGCTTATCAATGTTCTCATGCGCCTGCTCAAATCGCTTTTCAGCAAAAGGATGCCCATTCATCAGCTCGTGTCCTACCGTACTGCTGACTTTCTTTTCACCTTTATCTACCAGCAAGATAGTGTCCTGGTAATTCCTGAAATTAGAATGGATTTCTCCCTCGTATCTCGTTCCATAAAGGTCACTGCTGCCATTTATATTTTCGTGTTTACCCCAGACCACCAGCTCCCCCTCAATACTTCTGCAGGCGCTTCCCGAACCTAATCTGGCCAGAAAGGAAGCTTTTTTACTGAAAAAATCTTGAGACATCCCGCTATCCAGCCTGCGTTCCACACTCATCAGGCAGAGGGCCAGGGCGCTCATTCCGCTTGCAGAAGAAGCAATCCCGCTGCTGTGGGGAAAACTGTTGCTAGTCTCTATTCTGAACCTGTATTCCCTCAAAAACGGAAGATATTTCTCGACTCTCCTGAAGAACTGCTCAATTTTCGGCCTGAAGGAATCCTTCTTCTCATTTTCAAACAAAAGATCGAAATCAAAAGCTTCCCCCTTCCTTTCCTTTTTCTGAAAGCTCAGGCTGGTAGTGGTGCGGCAGGAGTCAAGGGTAAAGCTGATGGAAGGATTAGCAGGTACCTGGTTTTCCTTCTTTCCCCAGTATTTTACCAGCGCGATATTGCTCGGCGCCTGCCAGGTCACCTTCCCCTCCCGGATTACTTCAGAATAAGGTTTAGGAATAAATTCAGCTTCTGTCATAAATAAGGCTTTGGGCAAAGATAAATTTTACTTTTAAAGAGGTTTACAGCCAATTCAAATAAATTATTAATTTAGTGGACCAACTGACCACAATGAAGAAAAAACTGATAAGGTGCTCCATTGGGATAGCTGCCTGTCTTCTCATAGGCTTTCTATCTTCCGCTGCAACGGAAGCATCTGTCACGGGCTGGTTTGCCAATCTTGAAAAACCGGCCTTTACACCCTCAGAAGCCTTTTTTACCGCTGCCTGGACCATCAGCTATATTATAATGGGAATTGCCGCTGGCCTGGTCTGGAGCAAAGGCTTCTATCACAAATGGGTGAAGGTTGCGCTCTATCACTTCGGATTTCAGATCATTTTAACCGCTGGCTGGCCAATCTTTTTCTTCGGACTGCAGAACACCCTATTCGGACTCCTGAACGCGATAATTTTATTTATCCTCGTTCTCTACACCATCAAGTGGTTCCGCATCGTAAGTGATACTGCAGCGAAACTGTTCTACCCCTACGCCGCCTGGATCCTGTTCGTGCTTGTGCTGAATTTCGAGATCTGGAGGATGAACTTGTAGAAATCAACTTCTGTTTTAAATCTGGCTGAACCTATTGTGTCAGCGCCCTCGCAACCAGATATCCTCCGGTCCATGCATTCTGAAAATTAAATCCCCCGGTGATGGCATCGATATTCAGCACCTCCCCTGCAAAAAACAGGTTCTTGTGAATCCTGCTCTCGAAGCTCCTGAAGTTGACTTCCTTCAGGTCCACTCCTCCGGCAGTGACAAACTCCTCCTTGAAGCTGCTTTTCCCGTGAACCCTGAAGATTCCCGCTGTCAGCTCCTCAGCTATCTCCACCATCTGTCGATTGCTGAGATCGGCCCATCTGAAATCCTCCTTAATTCCCTTTGAAGAAACTAAATTCTGCCATAATCGCTTCGGAAGTCCCAGCTGCGCGTATTTCAATACCTGCTGCCTGGTGTGCTGCTGCTTCAGCTCCTTGAGATCTGCCACCACTGCTTCCGCTTTGGTGTCAAGAAGCCAGTTCACCTGGATCTCGAATTCGGGCAGCACACTCAGTTCCCGTGCTCCCCAGGCCGATAATTTTAAAATAGCTGGACCACTCATCCCCCAGTGAGTAATAAGAAGCGGACCTTCAGTTTCAAGACTTTCTCCTACTATCTTTACACCCGCGATCGTTGAAACCCCCGGAAGATCCTCGATCCTTGGGTCCTTTACATTAAAAGTGAACAGTGAAGGAACCGGAGGCACAATCTGGTGCCCCAGCTGCTCCAGCAGGTTCCATATTTTGGGATTGCTCCCGGTGGCAACAACAAGTTTAGGCGCAGTAAAACTTTCGGTTTTGGTCTTAACCTCCCAGATGCCATCCCGCTTCACAATTTCCTGTACTGGCTGTTTCTTAAGCAGCTTTATACCCAGGCGGATTATTTCCTTTTGAAGACAGTCGATTATGGTCTGAGAGGAATTGCTGACAGGAAACATCCGCCCGTCCTCCTCGATCTTCAGCTCCACCCCCCGGCTCTCAAACCAGGATATGGTATCGCCTGTCATAAAGGAATGGAAAGGTCCGCGGAGTTCCTTCTCCCCCCTTGGATAATTCTTTACCAGCTGTTTCGGATCAAATTCAGCGTGTGTGACATTACATCTCCCGCCTCCCGATATCTTCACCTTCCCCAGAACTTCATTTCCTCTCTCAAGAATACTGATCCTCGCCATAGGATTCATCTCCGCAGCATTAATGGCTGTAAAGAAACCTGCGGCGCCTCCGCCAATTACTAAAATATCCTGTTCCGTCATCGAGTTTCCAGCTTTTCGCCCCAATCGTCTTTTCAGCTCCAAAGGTATTTAAATTTCTGGCCCCCACCTTTCCCTTCCCCACCTCCATTAAAGGAACTGCTTCAGGTTTCCCTGTTAAATCTCTAGCTAAATCTTTCTTAAACGCTCCTGATTATCAGGGTGGTTTTCTAATTTTAAATAGAAAAGAACTCACTATGGAAAAGCCGAAGATATTTCCCAACCAGCAGCAATCACAGCCCGGGGACCAGAATAAAATGAATCCTGAACCCGAGATCATCCGAAAGAACTACAAGGGCAGTGAAAAGCTAAAAGGCAAGACAGCTCTAATAACAGGGGGCGACAGTGGCATAGGCAGAAGCGTTGCCGTCCACTTTGCCAAAGAAGGCGCCAACGTGGCGATAGTCTATCTTGAGGAAGATGAGGATGCCGTAAAAACCAAGAAGTTGGTCGAGAAAGCAGGGCAGGAATGCCTCCTGCTGGAAGGGGACCTGAAGGACCAGAAATTCTGCCAGAAAGTAGTGAAAGAAACCGTGAAGAAATTTGGGGGATTAAATATTCTGGTCAACAATGCCGCGATGCAGTTCCCAAAGAACTCACCCGAGGAGATCTCGCAGGAACAGCTGAAAACCACCTTCGAAACCAACATATACCCTTATTTCTATACCGTTCAGGAAGCCCTCAACCACCTTAAAAAAGGTGACTGTATCATAAACACCACATCGGTTACCGCCTATAGAGGAAGCGAGCACCTGCTCGATTACTCCAGTACCAAGGGTGCAATCACCTCCTTTACCCGTTCCCTGTCCTCCATGCTTGCCAAGAAAAAGATCAGGGTAAACGGCGTGGCTCCGGGTCCCATCTGGACCCCACTTATTCCTGCCACCTTCGATGATGTCACAAAATTCGGGCAGGATGTCCCTATGGGAAGGGCTGGCCAGCCAAGTGAAGTAGCTCCCGCCTATGTATACCTCGCCTGTGAAGACAGCAGTTATATGACCGGGCAGGTCCTTCACGTCAACGGCGGCGAAATAATCGGGGGCTAACCTCCACAAAACCACATCCGTAAACCGCATCTCGCACCCCGCATCCCATAACCCTTAACTCACAAACTCCCACAAATTGAATTGGACCAACATCCTTGGCCTCGTAGCAGGAATCTGCACTACCGCTGCCGTAGTACCCCAGCTCCTGAAAGCCTGGAAAACAAAAGAAGTTGAAGACGTTTCCCCCGGAATGTTCTTGGTACTTATCACAGGCCTTGCCCTCTGGGTCGTGTATGGGATCATCAAAAGCGACTTCCCCATTATCGCTACCAATGGAACGGCACTTCTGCTGAATAGCCTGATGCTGTACCTCATTTTCAGATACAGGG
>CBFGYW010000114.1:0-5921 GCA_965653085.1 uncultured Salinimicrobium sp. | reverse complement strand
GCAATTGCAGCAGCTACTGAAGATGATTCCAAAAACATCAATTCTGCACTTGCAACAGAAGGGGGTCCGGGAAAAGAAAGTATTACAGATGCAGAGCTGGAGGCATTACTGCAGGAAGCCATAGCTGAGGTTTCGAAAGAAATGCGGGAAGTGGGAAAGGTGACAGATGACCAAATAGAAGCCCTTCTGGCTGAAGCAAGAGCCGAAGTGGGAAATGAAAGGGTCATGTACCAGACCGCAGCCTATGATGCAGACAACCTGCTACTGGAGGTGGAAACAGAACTGGAACACTCATTCAGGCAGCAGGTGTTCGAGCTTATAAAGGACGGACTTCAGAAAACCCGCAATGCAGTTGTGAATATTAATCAATAATTACTTCTCCAAGGCACCTTTGGAAAAGCTGAACTAAAGAGAATTTCATCAATCAATACCCAAACCCATCCTCCTTCGGGAGGGCCCGGGGGAGGAAATATAAAACCAATAATCATGAGAAACATTACATTTTATCTGTGCTTTTTTATCTTCAGTCTAACCGCTAATCCGCTGCTGGCGCAGGAGAAGACCTATTTCGAAAAAGTGGAGGAACTGGAACGCCAGAAAGAGGAGATCATTAAGGAAGAAAAAGAAGCCTTGAGAAAAGAGGTGGAAAATATCCTTGAACGCCTGGTGGCCCAAAAGATCACCAAAGAGGAGGCAGAAAAGCTGAAAGAGGAAGCAGCAAAGAAACACGCCCTGAATATCGAGAACAGGATAGCCATTATCGACAATAAGATAGCGCTCCTTTCAAGAAATGAAGATGCGGAAGATGACTGGGGAAAGGGTAAATCCGGTGAGGATGGAAAAGACGGAGATACCAATCTAATTTTCAGATGGGGCTCCGAGAAAAGATATCGTGACTATGACCGCAGGACTTTAACAGATCTGGTTCTGGCAGTAGGGTTTAACAATGCCCTTCAGGAAGGGCAGGGATTGAATGATTCCGACTTTAAAGTTGCGGGGAGCCGCTTCTTTGAACTGGGCATTGCCTGGAAGACCAGAGTATTTCAGAATTCCAACTGGCTGCGCTTCAAGTACGGAGTTTCCTTTCAGTTCAATGGATTAAAACCTACAGACAATCGCTATTTCGTAGTAGATGGAGATGAGACGCTGCTTGTGGAGCACGAATTAAACCTGGACAAGTCAAAGTACAGAATGGACAACCTGGTGGTGCCAATCCATTTTGAATTCGGGCCGTCGAGAAAGGTTGAAAGCGAGAGAAGCGTACGTTATTATACCAACGATAAACTCAAGATAGGTTTAGGTGGTTACGCCGGGTTTAATCTTGGTGACAGGCAGAAACTGAAATACGATGAGGGAGGCGAGGATACCAAAAGAAAATTGAAGGGAGATTACAACACCAATGAATTCATCTACGGGCTTAGTGGATACATCGGCTGGGGAGGCACCGCAGCCTATGTGAAATATGACCTCAATACCATTTTCAAGGAACCCAATGCGGAGCTGCATAACTTCTCGGTGGGGCTGAGATTCGATATGGATTAAGAGTATAAAAAACGATATTGAAGCAGATGTAAGGACAGGTCACGGCCTGTCCTTTCTTTTGGGAAAAATATAAATACGGCCGGCTCTTAAAATATTTTTACATTTGAACAATTCATTTTCCAAAGGATTTGATTTCTAAAAACACCATTGATCGCGTATTCGAAGCCGCCCGGGTAGAGGAGGTATTGGGTGATTTCGTACAGCTGAAGAAGTCGGGCACCAACTACAAAGGCCTTAGCCCCTTCAGTGATGAACGCACTCCTTCCTTTATGGTGTCTCCGGTGAAGCAGATCTGGAAGGATTTCAGCAGCGGAAAAGGGGGTAATGTGGTAGCCTTCCTAATGGAACACGAACATTTCACTTACCCCGAAGCCATTAAATACCTGGCTAGGAAGTACAACATAGAGATCGAGGAAACCGAACAGAACGATGAGCAGAAGCAGCAGGCAGATGAAAGGGAGAGTATGTATCTCGTTTCTGAATTTGCGGCTTCTTATTTTCAGAATACAATGCTGAAAACCGAAAAAGGCAAGGCCATAGGGCTGAGTTATTTTAAAGAACGGGGATTCACTGAGGAGACGATAAAAAAATTCGGATTGGGATATTCTCCCGATGAATGGGATGCCTTCACCTCTGAAGCAATTAAAAAGGGCTACAAACTCGAATTCCTGGAGAAGACCGGCCTCAGCATTGTAAAGGAAGAGAAACAGTTCGACCGTTTCAAGGGCAGGGTAATGTTTCCCATTCAATCCATGTCGGGCAGGGTGCTGGGCTTTGGCGGAAGGATACTTACCAGCGACAAGAAAGCAGCCAAGTACTTGAACAGTCCCGAGAGCGTGATCTACCATAAGAGCCAGGTGCTATACGGTATCTACCACGCCAAACAAGCCATTGCGAAAGAAGACAACTGTTTTCTGGTAGAGGGTTATACAGATGTCATACAATTCAGCCAGTCAGGAATAGAGAATGTGGTTTCCTCCTCGGGAACAGCCCTCACTCCGGAACAGATAAGACTGATCAACAGGCTCACCAGAAATATAACAGTACTCTTTGATGCCGATCCAGCGGGATTACGGGCCTCTATTCGGGGGATAGATCTGATCCTGGAACAGGGGATGAACGTGAAGATCTGCACCTTTCCGGAAGGGGAGGATCCCGACAGTTTCGCCAGAAAGCATTCAGAAGAGGAGATAAGGGAATACCTATCAGAAAATTCCAAGGATTTCATTGCCTTTAAAGCCTCCCTGCTAATGGCGGAAGCCAAGAACGACCCTGTAAAGAAAGCTTCCCTCATCCGTGACATAGTGACCAGCATCTCAAAGATTCCCGACCAGATCCAGCAGGAGGTTTACGTGCAGGAGACTTCCCGCATCATGGATATTTCTGAAGAAGTATTGTTTTCTACTCTGGCCCAGCTCGGGAAAAAGGATGGCAGGAAGGCTCCTGTGAAGAAGCAGGAGAGCTTTCAGGTGGTGAGGGAGGATAACACTCCCAAAACCAAAGTAAATGAGTTGTACGAGCTGGAAAGGACCATTATAGGCCTGCTGCTTCTCTATGGCAGCGTCGAAGAGGACTTTGAGGACCTGGTGCTGAAGGAGAATGAAAAGGGGGAGCTGGTCCTCGAGCCGGAGGTGCAAAGGGCAAAGGTTTACGAAAAGGTCTTCCTGGACCTGCAGGAAGACGAGGTGGCCTTTACCAATGAGCAGTTCCAGAAGATCTACCAGCAGATCATTTCCAAACTGAACGCAGCCGAGAATTTCAGCATCGAGAGCTTCATAAATGAAATACCTCCCGATAATGCTTCTGAAGTCACGAATATCCTTATGGAGGAGGAACAGTATGTGCTGCACGACTGGGAACGGATGGAGATCTTTGTCAAGGACAAGAAAGCGGGCGTGGCGCGGTTGGTCAATGAAACCATTCTATCCTTAAGGCGATATCTGGTGTCGCAGAAGATAAATGAGCTAAGCAATGACGTAAAGGAGGCCTCTTCCGAAAACTCTGCCGGAATTCTTCAGGAGATAATGGATTACCTCAGTCTTAAACGTGTCCTCTCCAACAAGCTAAACCGGGTTATGTAAGATGGTCCTTAAGTGGATCGCAGCTGGAGCAGCCTCGACTGGGTGATAAGGTCGGCCAGGTTATCGACCTTCAGTTTTTTAAGCAGCCTGGTCTTATAGGTACTCACGGTTTTCTCATTAATATCCAGGGCTTCGGCAATATCCTTATTCCTTTTCCCTGTCGAAAGCAGGTTCAGCACCTCGATCTCACGCGTGGAAAGCTTTTTATAACGGGAAATGAGGTTGTTTGACCTTGAGCTTCCCGAATTAAGCCGGTCGCTAATTTCCTTATTAAGATAGATCCCGCCCCGGGCAACCTGATGAATGGCTTCTTTTATGGTTTCTGTGGAAGCTGTTTTTGAAAGATATGCAGAGGCACCCGCTTTAATGGCATTCAGGGCATACATCTCTTCGGGATGGCAGCTTAGGATAAGGATCCTTGCTCCCGGATGATCAGACTTGATGGTGCGCAGGGCAGTGATTCCATTGATCTCGGGAAGATCTATTTCCATAATCAGCACATCCGGAATCTTGGTTCTCAGGAATTTAAAGAGGTCCTTTCCGGACGTAACTTTTCCTACAACTTCATAGAACCCGTCGCTCTCCAGGAGAGCTGATATTCCCAGCCGGGTTATTGGGTGATGGTCCGCAATTAATACAGTGTTCATTCGTAGTGTATTAGCACAAGTAATAAATTTCCTGGGGGCTCAAGCAAATTTCTTCAGTCGAATTTTCTATGCTTTCATTTGTAGGGAGAAATAAAGATAGAACCTTTCCATATCTCTAAAATATTTATTCGATGAAGTGCAATTATATTAGATGAACGGGCAGTTTACACACCGGAATTGGCTCCATTTTATGTCGGTTGGCCCTGTTTCGGGCTTGAAAGATCTCAAAAACCTCCCTTTCCCTCCCCGAAAAGTCCTCCGTAGTCCTGTTTTCTTCAGCCATTTTCATTGCCCATTCCAGCTCATCATAACTTGCCCCAATCTGGTCCTCGTCGGTACGGCTGTCGCCAAATAATCCATCGGTGGGCGCAGCCTTTACAATATCCTCCGAAATGTTCAGGGCCTTTGCAAGTTCATAAACCTGGCTCTTCATCAGGTCGGCAATTGGACTGATGTCAACCCCTCCGTCCCCGTATTTGGTGAAGAAGCCTACGCCAAAATCCTCGACCTTGTTTCCGGTTCCGGCTACCAGCAGGCCGTGAAGCCCCGCGAAATAATAAAGAGTAGTCATTCTCAACCTGGCCCGTGTATTTGCAAGGGTGAGGTCCAGAGCTTCGCTTTCCTCTATATGAGGCACTGAACTTTTGAACTGTTCAAAGACCTGGGTCAGGTCTACGTGGATATCGGTGACGTTCGTGAATCTTTTTTTGAGGTCAAGGATGTGGTTCTGGGCCCTGTTCACCTGCGTAGGCGCCTGATGTATGGGAATCTCGACACAAAGGGTGCGTTTTCCCGTTTTAGCGCAGAGGGCCGAGACTACTGCCGAATCGATGCCTCCGCTTATTCCTATCACAAATCCGTTCGTCTTCGATTTTTCCGCATAATCCTTCAACCATTGCGTTATATATTCTATGACTTTTTCAGTCTGCATACATTGGGCATTTTGAGATGGAAACAATATCTTTGTTAACAAAAATAAGGCTTACCCAATAACTTTAAAAGCCTGAGCTGCGTTAAACCCTTCACAATTCTTTTTATGCTGAAAAAACTGCTATTTTTCTGTCTTCTGCTGCTGGCCTTCTCCTGTGGAAAAGATGACGAAAGGGAGAGGGAGATTGCCAAGATTCCCGTGGAAGTGGAGCTGACAAGATTCGATGAGAGGTTTGCCCGCGCGACCCCCGACAGCCTGAAGCAGCTGAAGGAGGAATTCTCTTACCTCTTTCCTTCAGCATATCCTGATGAAGTGTGGGTAGAGAAATTGACTGATACCATTCAGCTGGAACTGAATAAGGAGGTTGCAAAGGAATTTCCCGATCTCAAGGACCTGAAACAGGAGCTGCATCTGTTGTTTCAGCACATAAAATACTACTTTCCGCAAACCGAAATACCTCAGGTCGTCACACTTACTTCAGATGTAGACTACCGGAATAAAACCGTCTGGGCCGACGATCTCCTGTTGATTTCCCTGGATACTTATCTCGGTAAGGATCACCATTTCTATATCGGGATCCAGGAATACCTGAAGAAGAATTTTGAACCCGAACAGATCATCCCCGATGCAGCGGCTTCCTTTGCCGAAACTGTGGTGCCCCGCCCAGAATCGCGAACCTTCCTTGCCCACATGATCTATTACGGAAAAATCCTTTACCTG
>CBFGYW010000113.1:0-5949 GCA_965653085.1 uncultured Salinimicrobium sp. | reverse complement strand
GTAGTTGCTTCAGCATTGGCGGGATACTTTACGTTTGCGAACAGAGGCGGTTCTCCGAAACTCTGGCCCTGGCTGAAGAAGCCCTGGATGAATTCCTTGCCGTCGGCATTGTAGTTGTTCATCTTGATCTCCCCCGTGGAGACCTGGTAGAAATTCAAGGCACTGTCGCCTTCTGAAAAGAGCCGGTCTCCCTTGGTGTAATCGACTTTCTTGGCTCCGAAATCCAGCAGCAGGTTTTCCGGGATCATAGTTTTTTTCTTTTTTGCAGGCCCTCTGATTCAACCTGAAGGCACATAGGTGTATAATTGATTATTCGTGTATTCGTGGCTATATTCCATTACTGATGGCTCCGAAGAAGCTGCACGAGTTCGTGTTTGGGAACCACTCCTGACTGGCGCCAGAGCTGATTGCCCTGCTTGAAAAGGATAAGTGTAGGCACTCCCTGTACCTGAAATCGGGAAGCCAGCTCCTGGTTCTTGTCCACGTCTATTTTCACGATCTTCACCGCATCGCCCAGTTCTGCCTTTGCATCCTGCAGGATGGGGGCCAGGGCCTTGCAGGGCCCGCACCAGGTGGCGAAGAAATCCACCAGGACCGGCTTCTCGTCATTTATGATATTGTTGAAACTGCTTTTCATGGGATTCTTTTTTGGTTAATACTGCCACCTCTAATTTACATATTTTTATAGTATCTTAATGGTAAACAGCAAGGGTTCATCAAAGATTCTCCTGCTCTGCAACCATCAGATTGAAACTGACCTCTATATCCTCCTTTACCTTTATCAGCCCAAAAGCTTTCTTTGGAGGCTCCAGTCCGAAGTCGTTGATATCGAGCTGCAGCTTGCCTTCAAAGCAGGTGGCGGGGGTGCTTAGCACCTTCACCGGTAGTTCGTACAGCTTCTCCTTGCCGGCGATTTTTATGTTTACCCGTGCAACGGCTGATGTGGCTGTCTTCAGGGAAATCTCCTTCAGCTCCAGGATGATGGAGGGATGCTCTCCGGTTTGAAGCAAAGCGTGAAAGTCTTTGTTGATCTGTTTATTGCCACAGTCGAATCCTCTATTGTTGAGTACCAGTACCGCATTCCTGAAAGCTATGGCATTGCCCTTGTCGGTAAAAGTGACGGCACAGTTGGAAGGCAGCATCTTAGACTCAAAATTACAGCTGAACTCACTGATGTTTGTATCTCCCGAAATCAATAGCTGACTCTGGGGCAGGATGTTCAGGGTTTTCTGATGGGAAGGGATCTGAGCGATTGCCAGGCCCGCTGTAAAGAAGATCAGCAAAAAGAAGAATGGAGTTTTCATGGCTTTAAGAATTAAAATAATGGGGAGAAGCTACTTCTCCCCATCTGGATAATTAAAACACTGTGTTAGAAACTGATCACCGCCTCCAGGACCAGGCCGTTGAACTGGCCTTCGTTCCTGATGTCATTCAGCGGGAAGTCGTTGTAATCCTGGTTGACATACTCCAGTTTTGCAAGGATGTTTTTAGTCATAAACCAACCTGCAGCAAGGTTGTAGCGGGTGATGTCGATCTCGGCTCCGCCAGCCAGCTCGCCTTCCACCAGGTTGTAACGCCCACCCAGGTAGAAATTCTCGTTGTTTCCGAAGCGGTAGATCAGCTCGCCGGCGTATTGGTTGAAGGTCCTTTCATCGGGCTCGGCAGTGGCTTTTCCGGTGGCTCTTTCATAGGTTCCGAAGAATTCCAGGCCCTGGTATTTGATGAAAGGGTTCACCATAAAGGCAGTCATTTCGTTTCGCAGTCCGGGGTTGAACCTTCCGGAGGTGAAGTTTGCAGCAGCAGTGGCTTCGGGGTTCTCCAGCACAAAGTAGTAGCGGGATCCGGCACGGTCGGCACTGTACAGGTAGGCGTTGGCGCTCTTATTGGTGTGGTACACAGATCCGGTCAACCTGAATCTCAGGTCTTCAGCCAGGAAATCGTCGTATCCAAGCTTGGCAAGGAAGGAAGGGCCTGTGGCTTCAGGATTGTTCACCCCCTGGTTCAGTTTTCCGTTGGTCATCCCCACCATTCCGAGGAAACCTTTGTTTCTGAAGTACACCTCTCCTCCGACTTCGGTAGTGAAGGCATCCATAATGAGGTTTCCAACGAAGGGGTTGTAGATGGCCTGGGCGTTATCGCTTCTTCTGAAGTGGGCATCGCCATAGTTGTTCTCCATATGCCCGATCCTGATGGTCACCTTGTTCATCAGGTCTTCCATAAAGCCTTCGCTGATAAAGTCGAGCTTGTCGATCTGGATGTAACCGCCTTTCACATAAGGTTCGGGGTGGTGGCGGGAAGACAGGTAGGTCCTAAGGTGCATCCTCACCCCGTCGTACAGGGCAACATCAAGGTCGAGGTTGGCTGTTGGCAGGTTGAAGTTGTCTCCGATTTCGATCAGGGGCAGGTTTCCGGAGTTCTCGTGGTCCAGGGCCTGGAACTGGATGGCGAAGGCGCCACCGACCTTAACCTCAAGCCCGTCAAAGGTGGAGGTGGTGTCTTTGGGGTCTTCGAACTGGGCGAGTCCGCGCTGGTCTGGGAACCTGTAGTTGTCCAGGCTTCTGTCCTGGGCATTCGCCTGGAATGCAAGGAAGGAAGTGAAAAGGAGGGCGAAAATCTTACTTGTGGTTTTCATTTTGTTGAAGTTTAGAGAATAGTACTGATTGGGGTTATTTTGTGAAAACGGTCTTGAGGGTAATGGTAACTGCATCTCCCGTAGTAATGGTACCGAGCATTGCTGTTGGGGGATCTACCTTGTAATCGGTCATTTTGATTTCCTTGCTTGCTGTAAGAGTGATTTTATCTGCAGATACCTTGACTTCAAAAGTTACATCCACCGGCTTTCTGGTACCTGCAATGGTTAAATAGCCGCTGGTGCTTATCTTGCACTGCCCTGCTGAGGTGCAGTCCTGGTTTTTTACTTTCTCCAGGGTATAGGTGATATTCTTGTGGGTTTTGGTGTTAAGGGCCTTGTAGGTGTTCTTGTCCATTCCGCCTTTGCCGCTCTTGAGGCTTTCCGCGGGAACGCTGAATTCCAGTTTCTCGAGCTTCACCAGTTTCCCGTCCTCCAGGATCGCCGTAAGGCTGCCCTGAAAGGCTTCAGAGGTGATGGTCCAGTCGTGGACGTTGGAGGTGCCGTCTACTTTGATGACGGAGCCGGTCTTGCTGACTGTAAAGGTTTGTGCGGTGGCTGGGAGCGTAATGAAACACATCATGACCAGGGTTCCGAGTGCCAGTTGTATTGATTTTAGCGTCTTCATGGTTCTTGTTATTTGACATAGTAAAGTTGCGACAGAATAGCCGGGTGAAGTATGACGGGAATCAGGAAAGCCGCAGTTTTACGGGGGAATTTGTAGGTGAAATTTCATATTTGATTTATTCAGGGGCTGATATTTGTCAGTTTTTCAAGATCGCGGGTTACTATCTTGCATTTCGCAATTTGACATTTTGAATAGCGTTTCTGCTACGAAACATCCATTGTAATACTGTAAGACTGAGCTTGTCGAAGCCCCGCAACCTCTTTTCAGTGCCCTGTATACTTAGACAGACTTAGTATTACAGGGGGGAGATAAAGCAAAAATCCCATCCTTTGCGGGATGGGATTTTATTTATTCAGAGAATCTTATTTGGAATAATACCGCTCGTGTGCCTCCCTCTCCAGCGCCTCCCTGTGGTCGGGATGGGCGATGGAAATAAGCTCCTTGGCCCGCTGTTTCAGGTTCTTTCCGTAGAGGTTTACCACCCCATACTCGGTAGCGATGTAATGTACGTGGGCCCTGGTAGTGGTGACTCCGGCGCCTTCCTTCAGGAAAGGCACGATCTTGGACACTCCCTTATTGGTGATGGAAGGCAGGGCAAAGATGGCCTTACCACCTTCGGAAAGGGATGCTCCTCGGATGAAGTCCATTTGGCCCCCAACTCCGGAATACTGGTACTTTCCAATGGTATCAGCACAGATCTGCCCGCAGATGTCGATCTCAATGGCGGAATTGATGGCGGTAACCTTTGGGTTTCTCCTGATGATGGCGGTATCGTTGGTATAGGCGGCTTCCTTGAAATGCACCAGAGGGTTGTCGTTGACAAATTCGTACAACGCCTGGGAGCCCACCGCAAAGGAGGTGACTATCTTTCCGGTCTTCACCTTCTTTTCCTCTCCTGTGATCACTCCGGACTTCACCAGGGGAAGGATTCCGTCAGAAAACATTTCAGTATGGATTCCAAGGCGTTTATGATTGGTCAGGTTTGAAAGCACCACGTTGGGAATACCCCCAATCCCCATCTGCAGGGTGGCCCCGTCTTCGATGAGGTTGGCTACGTGATACCCGATCTTCTTCTCTATTTCTGTAGGAGCGGCAAGCTCGTGCCCGCGGATGGGTTCACTTGCCTCAAAGGCGGCAGCGATCCTGCTTACGTGGATGATCCCGTCTCCGTGGGTCCTGGGGACATTGGGATTCACCTGGGCAATGATGGTCTTGGCGGTTTCAATGGCGGGAAGGGTAACGTCTACCGAGACTCCCAGGGAACAGTATCCGTGCTTGTCTGGGGGAGAGATCTGGATCATCGCCACATCCAGGGGCAGGATGTTCCTCCTGAAAAGCAGGTGCACCTCACTCAGGAATATGGGGATATAGGCCCCGTGTTCCGAATTCACATTCCGCCTCACGTTGCTGCCTACAAAGCAGCTGTTCACGTGAAAGGCTTCGTTGTATGGTTCCTGCGTATAAAGGGCCTCGCCTTCGGTGTGGATGGAAAAGATCTCCACCTCCTTCAGTTCCTTATAGCGTTGGCAAAGGGCACTCGTAAGGGTGACAGGCGTCATCGCGGCGCCCTGGATAAAGACCCGGTCGCCCGAGTTTACGAGCTTCACTGCCTGATCTGCGGTAACTAGATGTAATCCGTTCATGTTTGCTTGGTTTTAGGATATGTCTTCAGAAAAATACTTTATGAATAAGATACAAAAATTACTAGAAACTAGTGGCAACTGGCCTCTGCTGAAACCATTTCCACCACCGGGGCGGGGGAGATATATGGGATTCCCAGCCCCGAGCCTCTTAATATGAACAGGATCCCCACCACCGCCACAAATACAGGGACCAGCCTTCTGACCTTCCGCTGCGGAATGCGGCTGAGGATGCCCTTGGAATAAATTGCCGTTGTCATCAGCGGAATAGTGCCTGCACCGAACAGAATCATATAAAGGCTGCCCTGCAACAGCCCCCCCGAAGCTACGGCTCCAAAGACGGCCATATAGACCAGCCCGCACGGAAGGAATCCGTTGAGGAAGCCGATGGTGAAAAAGGTGTCGGGGGTTTTCTTCTTCAGCGCCTGCCCGAGGGAAGAACGGACCCTACTGATGGCTTTTGCCATTGGGTTTGCAATCCGGGGGCCTTTCAGCTTTAAAAATGGAAACAGCACTATCAGGAGCATCAGGATCCCTACGCCTATGGAAAGCTGCTGCTGGAACCCGAACAGGTCCAGGCTTTTTCCCACGAGCCCGAAGGCAAGGCCAATTATGCTGTAGGCGAGTAATCTTCCGAAATGGTACAGCATCACCTGAAGGAACTTCCTCGCCTGGTCATCCCTCGATACCGGAAGCATAAAAGCTATGGGCCCGCACATTCCTATGCAGTGAAAGCTTCCCAGGATCCCGAAGATGAAGGCGGAGTAGAGCATTAGTACGTGAGTTCTTTCTGGAAGAAATAGGATTCCTTCCCATAGGTCCAGTCAATTTCGATGTTCCAGCGACCATCGACCAGGCGGGTGTCAGGTACGAGCAATGTATGCGTGGATAGTGAAACAGGCACTTCAAAATCCAGCTGCTTGTTCGATGGTCGGTATAGGAACATTTTTCCTTCAATTCCCGTAAAATCCAGTTCTTCAGGGAAATGGACCAGGAAGCCTTCAGCAGTCTTCTCAACCCTTATGTCTTCAGGCAGCAGAAATGAATTCTGC
>CBFGYW010000112.1:0-5979 GCA_965653085.1 uncultured Salinimicrobium sp. | reverse complement strand
AAAGGGCTTCTGCAGCAAGCTCTCCGGAAGCTGTCTTCTGGATCTCGGCATAAGCGCTCTTCGCCCTGGCCTCATTACCGGTTTTAATGGCCGCTCGGGCTATGATAACCTGGGCATCATTCTTAACGTTCTGATCAATTCCAGGGTTGGCGAGCACCGATTCGGCATAAGCCACCGCCTGAGGATAATTACCTTCTTCCAGATAAGATTTCATCAGGTTGGACTGCGCAAAGATCTTGTTCTGCTGATTCTGAGCTTCCGACTCGAGTCTCTTCAGAAGAGGAATTGCCTGTGAATAATTCTTGTTTTCAAGATATATCTGCGAAACTCTTGCCAGCGCCTCTTCGGTAAATTCACTCTGACCTCTATCGATCACAAACTTATAATGCGGAAGAGCTTTTTGTTTGTTGCCTTCCCTGAAGTACATCTGCCCCAGGTAATAGTGGCTGTTGAGAGCATGGATGCCATTCGGAAAAGATGCGAGGTATTTCTCGAAACCTGCGATAGCCTGCGCGGTATTGTTCTCCACATATTGCTTTTCAGCAGCTTCGTAGGTAGTGTTGTCAAGGTCGGCATCGGAAACTTCCACGAAGTCCACATTTTTAACCCAGGCTGCATATTCGTCGGTACGGCCAAGGTCGATATAGATAAGCCTTGCTGTCTGTACCGCCTGTACTGCCTCGGGAGTCCCCGGATAATCGGAAACCACTTTTTTGAAAATGTCAAGAGCCTTGTTGCCCTGGTTGGAATTGTAATATATAAGGCCTTCCTTCATCATAGCTTTCGGAACAAGGGCACTTCCAGGAACTTCCCGCACCAGGCGGGCATAGGAGTTGATCCCCTCGGTGGTGTTCTTCATCGCGATGTAGGTGTTTCCTAATTCGTAAAGCGCATCATCTCTGTAAGGAGAGCGTGGGTGCCTGGTCATGAACTGGTTCAGTTCCTGCACCTTGGTCTCATTCCTGCCCACAAATCCGTAGCTGATGGCTTTCTGGAAGGCTGCGTAATCGCTGCCTTTGCCACCCAAAGCAGCGGCTTTGTCGTAGGCTTCTATCGCGGGCCAGTAACTGCTGTTCACGAACTGACTGTCCCCCAACCTGATGTAAGCGTCATTTCGACGTTCTTTATCATTGGAAGCATCTTCGGCGTAACGCTTGAAATATTCAATGGCGCGGCCGTAATCCCGCATTTTGAAGTATGCAAATCCGATATTATAATCCAGATTTTCTTTTTCTGAAGCGCCCTCGGCCCCACTCATTCCACTGAACTCACGGTACCCGATAAGGGCATCTTTATAATTGCGGGTATTGAAATCACTTTCAGCTTTCCAGAAGGTAGCCAGAGCAGTGATCCTCGGGTCGCGAGGCTGGCCTAGAGACTTATTGAAAAATTCTATTGCCTCCACGTAATTGCCTTCATTGTAAAGCTCCAGACCCCTGTAGAAAGCCACCTTCTGATAAACGAGGGTATTCTGAAAATTCCTGTTCCCCTCCAGTAGGCGCATGGCCTCCTCATAATTCTTTGAGGTGATGAAGGAATCTATCAGCAGCTCCTCGATCTCTGCCTTTGCAGGAGAATTAGGATACGTCTGAAGATAAGTCATCAGGACCTGAGGTACACTTTCATAAGAGTTCCCTATCTCGTAACTCAGCTTGGCGTAATTCAGGGCTGCGTCTTCCTTGATCTTTTCGTTGAAGTCCATCTCGCTGGCATTCTTGAAAGCATTCAGTGCCTGCTGCTTCTGGTCCATATTCAGGTAGGACTGTGCCAGGTGATAATAGGCATTCTGGGCAACCGCGTTCTTTCCGTCTATGATCTTGTTGAATTCATTGATGGCATTGGCGAAATCCCCCTGTTTGTAATAGGCGTATCCCAGCTGATAATAATCGGTGTTATTCCATTTTCCGCCCTGGCCTTTGTATTCTTTCAAATACGGAATGGCCTCAGCGTATTGTCCCAGGTTGAAGTAACTTTCCCCAATGATCTTATTCAGCTGCGAAATCTCGTTCCTGTTGGCTTTTGGCAGCTGTTGCTTGGCAGAAGCAATGGCAGCCTCAAAATCGCCGTTCTTGAAGCTCATATCGCTCTGGAAGTATGCCAGGTCTTCATTATAGGTTTCGTCCTGCTCCACTTCCTCAAAAAATTCCTGGGCAGCATCATAGTCATCCCCTTCGTAAGCCATGTAACCAAGATAATATTTGGCCTGGGAACCGTACTTTTTGGAGTCCTGCACCTTAGTCAGATATTCTTTTGCTTCCTCTGGGTTTCTTGTCTTAAAGGCAGCGTATCCATTGTTGAAATAGAAGCGTTCCAGTTCAGACTTTCCTAAATTATCCTGATCCACCCTTTCATACCATCTTCGGGCAAGTGAATATTTTCCGGTGTCGAAATAATAATCAGCCACATCCTGGAAAGCGGAATTCCTTTTGGTGCTGGTAGGATAACGTTCCACGAAATTCTCCATCAGCTTATCAGCGCCTGGCTGCCCAAGCCGTATGGCCGCATTGGCGATATAGTAGGCACAGTCAGCCTGAATCTTCTCGTCTTCCACCTCATCCTGAACTTTATCGAACAGGGTCTGGGCGGCGAGATATTGCCTGTTGTTGTACAGTTCCAGGGCACGGTTGTAATCTACCAGCTCATTGGTCTGGATGGCAGACTGCTGTGAAAACACCGATACTGAAAGAAAAAAGGAAACAACAAAAAGGAAAGTTCTGTTACTCATTATTCGGAGGTTTGGTTTTGTCTCAAATATACTTAAACGCTCATTTTATAACGCTGGTTTCGGGCTTTAATTGTTAAGAGAGCCCAGCTTTAGGCACCAAAGGATCTGTTAGCCTATACGGGTTCCATTGTCGACCTCAGCCCCGGGCTGGAGCAGCACAATATCATTTTCTGCCCCCATCGCTCCAAGAACCAGGCATTCACTCATGAAGGTTGCGATCTGCTTCTTCGGAAAATTGACCACGGCCACCACCTGGCGCTGGAGAAGGTCTTCCTTTTTATATCGTTTGGTGATCTGTGCTGAAGATTTCCTGATCCCTGTTTCAGGGCCAAAGTCAATCTGTAATTTGTAGGCTGGCCTTCGGGCCTCGGGGAAATCGTCGACAGCAGTGATGGTGCCTACTCTCATTTCCACTTTTTCAAAGTCGTTCCAGTTTATTTCCATACCTCAAATATCCCAATATACTTTCATTCCTGAAAATTTATAAGGATAAAGTGCGAGCCGAATACTGATGGAATTGTGATTCTGCAGAATGTAGGAAGGCCGGGGATCTTGAGATCCCAGGCCGGGTGGCGCTGTAATCTGAAGATCAGACAGAGCAAAATTCAAAAAATCAATTCCTGTTGGGTTGTGGAGTCATCCTCAAATACGGCTTCACCTCTTTAAATCCCTTGGGAAACATCGTCTCGGCATCAGCATTACTTATTGACGGACTTATTACCACTTCCTCCCCTTCCTTCCAGTTGGCCGGAGTGGCAACTTTATGGTTTGCGGTAAGCTGCAGGGAATCGATCACCCTGATCAGTTCATCGAAATTCCTGCCCGTACTGGCTGGGTAGATGATCATCAGCTTTATCTTCTTGTCTGGCCCAATGACATAAACCGAACGCACAGTTAAGGTATCGCTGGCATTAGGATGGATCATATCATATAGGTTGGCGATCTTCCTGTCCTCATCAGCAATGATTGGAAAATTAACCTCGGTGTTCTGAGTTTCATTGATATCCCCAATCCAGCCGTGGTGAGATTCCACTCCATCCACGCTAAGGGCCATGACCTTTACATTGCGCTTATCGAATTCCTCCTTGTATTTGGCAACAGCGCCGAGTTCAGTAGTACAAACCGGGGTATAATCAGCCGGATGTGAAAACAGAATACCCCAGCTGTCGCCCAGGTAATCGTAGAAGTTGATCCTTCCCTGAGTGGTTTCGGCATCAAAGTTTGGGGCCTGATCTCCTAATTTAAGTGCGTTCATCTTAGTATCATTTAAAGTGAACCTTAAATATAATTAATTTAAGCTCAGGTTGATAGTCAAAATTTGGGACGGGAAGTTAAATATGCACTTAATAAGGAATAAATTATGGGAGCATTAAAACGAAGAAACGCCCGATAAGGGCGTTTCAGATATTCTGTAAGAATCGATATTATTTCACATCCACCAGTTCCACATCGAAGATCAGGGTAGCATTAGGCGGGATTACTCCTCCTGCTCCACGCTGGCCGTAGGCAATATGGGGTGGAATTACGAATCTTGCCTGGTCTCCAACCTTCAGAAGCTGGATTCCTTCATCCCAGCCTTCGATCACGTGACCTTTCCCTAATGGAAATTCAATTGGCTCCTTTCTCTTATAGGAAGAGTCGAAGACAGTTCCGTCGGCAAGCATTCCTTTGTAGTGAACAGAGACTTTTTTGCCTACCTCGGCTTTAGCTCCGGTTCCTTTTACTATAAATTTATAACGTAGGCCGCTCTGTGTCTTGTCAAACCCCTGCGACAGCTCCCCAATTAGTTCTTCCTGCTGCTTCCTTGCTGCAGCTTCCCGTTCAGCTTTGGCTCCATTGAAGATCCTGAAGGATTCGACAGCATTAAATTTCTCAGCTTTTTCTCCTTTTCGTATTATCTCAAGCTTTTCAATCTGATCACCTTGCTTGATGGCATCAACTACATCCTGACCTTCTACCACATAACCAAAAACTGCATGTTTCCCATCCAGCCACGGGGTCTCCTGGTGAGTTATGAAAAACTGACTCCCATTGGTATTCGGCCCTGCATTGGCCATGGAAAGCACTCCGGGCCTGTCGTGTTTGAGGCTGGGGTCAATTTCATCTTCAAAGTTGTAGCCAGGTCCGCCTGTTCCTGTTCCCTGGGGATCACCTCCCTGAATCATAAAATCAGGAATTACTCTGTGGAACTTCAGTCCGTCATAATATGGTTTTCCCTGAGGAAAGGCTTTGTTCTCCAGATCACCTTCCGCAAGACCAACAAAGTTGCCTACGGTGCCGGGAACCTTTTCATATTCGAGATTTATAAGGATATCTCCTTTGGGGGTACAGAATTTAGCGTATAACCCGTCGTTCATGAGGTTCAGTTTAAGTTAGAACTGCAAAGATAGGTATTTGCTGAAGGGAGGGAAAATCTGTTAACAAGAATTTGTAGACAGGGTTTCGACCCCACTTTCTTGTCACCTCATGGACACCTTATAGACACCTCATAGACACCTTGTACACACATCATAGACAAAAATTGTGAATGAGGTGTAAAGAAAATCAGCATCAGATGTGCAATAGCTTCAGAGTTGATCCTATATGTTTTTTCGCAGGTATAGCCCCTTCAGCACGCATGGGCGGAGTTGAAATAAAAAAAGACGCGAGAATTCGCGTCTTTAAATTTCAGGCAGAAATATCTTAGTTTGCTACCTCACTTATAAATTTTATACGGTAAAGCCTCAGTTCCTCTTCTTCATAATCTCCGTCGAATTCGTCTAGAGCCTCTTCGATCTTATCATTCTGGGCTTCTAAAAAATAACCGTGGATCTCCTCCTGCTGGTCCTCATCCAGAATGTCATCGATCCAGTAGCTGATGTTCAGTTTGGTTCCACTGTAGACAATGGCTTCCATTTCTTTTATGAAATCGGCCATTTCCATACCCTTGGCAGCTGCAATATCGTCAAGTGGCAACTTTCGGTCTACGTTCTGGATGATGTAAAGCTTTAATCCGCTGTTGGCTCCGGTGGTTTTTACCACCAGGTCATCGGGACGGATGATCTCATTGTCCTCCACATAACGCCCTATAAGGTCTACGAAGTCTTTTCCATATTTCTTGGCCTTGCCTTCCCCCACTCCGTGGATATTGCTCAATTCCTCGACATCTACAGGATATTTGGTAGCCATATCCTCTAAAGAAGGATCCTGAAATACCACAAATGGAGGTACTCCAAGTTTTTTGGCAACCTGTTTTCGCAGGTCCTTCAACATCT
>CBFGYW010000111.1:0-6029 GCA_965653085.1 uncultured Salinimicrobium sp. | reverse complement strand
CGGCTCTGGTAAATGAGGTATTGCCCGCACCTCTGGTGGGATTCTTTGCTGCCGTGCTGGTAGGGGCGATCCTGAGTTCCTTTAACTCGGCCCTGAACTCTTCGGTGACGCTCTTCGGGGTGGACATTTACAAGGAGTATTTTGATAAGGATGCGAGTGATGAAAAGGTGGTTCGGAAAGGCAAGAACTTCGGAATAGTGCTGGCTATCTTTTCAATGTTCATTGCTCCCTTCATCGCCAATGCGCCTGCAGGCCTGTTTGGATATCTGCAGGAGGTGAACGGGTGTTACAGCATTCCGATCCTGACCATCATAGTAATGGGATATTTCCACAAGCGTGTTTCAGCATTTGCTGCCAAGCTGGCGATCCTGAGTGGGGTGGTGCTGTATATTTTCTATCTGATCCTGAAGTATTTCATTCTGGAGCCTGAGGACCTGCCGCATTACCTGCACGTGATGGCGATCATTTTTGTCTTTAATATGCTGCTTATGCTGATAATAAGCATGGTGAAGCCAAGGGAGACGGCTTATGTGGAGGAATATACAAGGCAGGTGGAAGTGACGCCCTGGAGGTTTGTGAAGCCGGTGGGGATTACAATTTGTGTACTGGTGATTGCGATATATATTTATTTTGCGCAGTATTAACAATCAGGCTTCACGTAATCTTTTTGCCGCCTCTTCTGCGGTGATATCTCTCTGTGGGCCTGCGAACATTTCGTAGCCTACCATGAACTTTCTGACGGTACTGGAACGCAGGAGGGGAGGGTAGAAGGACATGTGGAAGTGCCATTCGGGATAATCCTGTCCGTCGGTTGGGCTCTGGTGGATTCCTGAGGAGTAAGGGAAGGAGGTTTGGAAAAGCCGGTCGTATTTCTGGGTGAGTTCCTTCAGGATGGAAGCGAAGGAAACTTCTTCTTCTGAATCCAGAGTGCCAATGTTGGGATGCTGCTTTCTGGGGATGATCATCGTTTCGAATGGCCAGACTGCCCAGTAGGGAACCAGGGCTACGAAATTCTCATTCTGCAGGACAATGCGTTCTTTAAGCTGCAGCTCCTGGTGCAGGTAATCTTGCAGGAGCCCGGATCTCTTCTGCTCCCAGTACACCTTAAAATGTTTTGATTTCTTTTCAAGCTCATCAGGAATGCTGAATTGCGCCCAGATCTGCCCGTGGGGATGAGGATTGCTGCAGCCCATTATCTCGCCCTTGTTCTCGAAGATCTGCACGTAGTTGATGTCTTTGCGGGAGCCCAGCTCCAGATATTCTGATTTCCATTTCTGGATAACCTTCGTCACATCCTCTACTGACATATCTGGGAGGGTGAGAGAATGGTCGGGAGAAAAGCAGATCACTTTACACAGGCCGGTTTCAGTCTGAGCCACCAATAGGCCATCCGACTCTGACCTGCGGTCTTCCTGGGGAAGCAGGGCAGCAAAATCATTCTGGAAACTAAAGGGTTCGGTGTAATTGGGATTCTTCTGGCCTCCGGCCCTGGTATTTCCGGGGCAGAGGTAACATTCAGGATCGTATTCGGGACGGGAAGCTGGAGTCACCACTTCCTGTTTTCCCTGCCAGGGACGCTGGTTGCGATGTGGGGAGACCAGCACCCATTCTCCCGTAAGAATATTCAGGCGGCGGTGTGGCTGGGAATGAAGCTGTTCTGTCATAGATCTTTGCGGATTATCATACTGCTGCCTTCGCTGGGTAGCACTGAAATTGCTGTAAGATTAATATTGAATTTTTCTGAATAGGCTTTAGTAACTTCAGCAATAAAGCCTTCGAGGTCCTTTTCCTCAATAATGTTGATGGTACAGCCACCAAAACCCCCTCCCATCATTCGGGCTCCCGGGATTCTGTTCTTCTGCGCAAAGTCGACAAGAAAATCTATTTCAGGACAGCTGACCTCGTACTGGGATTTCAGGCCTTCGTGGGACTGATACATCATTTCCCCAAACTTTTTAAGATCTCCGGCCGTCATGGCTTCCACTGCCTTCTGGACCCTCAGGTTTTCCTCCAGCACAAAGGCAGCCCTTTTCATAAGCTCATCAGGAAACATATCGGCGCATTGTTCCAACTGGGAGGTACTCACATCCCTAAGGGAAGAAACCTCCGGAAAACGCTCCTGAATCACTTTTACAGCCTGCTCGCACTGCTGCCGGCGGGTGTTGTATTCACTCTCGGCCAGCGAGTGCGAGACCATCGAATTGAGCAAAAGGATTCTGTGGCTTCCGAAATTCGCCGGGATGTATTCAGCTTCAAGATTCCTGCAGTCGAGAAAGATGACCCTGCCCTCCCGGCTCATCACCGATGCGAACTGATCCATGATCCCACACTTCATCCCCACGTAATTGTGTTCTGCCAGCATTGAGAGTTCCACGATCTCTTCTTTTGAAAGTCCGAGGTGGAACAGCTGGTTGAGTCCGGAAGCCATTCCGCATTCCAGGGCAGCAGAGGAGCTGAGGCCTGCGCCGAAGGGAAGTTCAGAGCGGATTATACAATTGAATCCCTTCAGCTGCTTTCCTTTCTTCTGGATCTCGGAAATAACTCCGAGGATGTAATTGTGCCAGCTGGTGGGGCTAATATTAAAATTCCGGAGATCGAATTGAAGCTGTGCCTGCAGGTCCTGACTGTAGACGTTGCAGATGGTATCGGAAGAGTTTTCAGAAAACTCCAGGTAGATCTTTTTGTCAATAGCAGTGGGAAGAACAAAACCATTATTGTAGTCGGTATGTTCACCAATGAGGTTTATTCTTCCGGGAGAGGCTACGGAAAGGCTGCTCCTGAAATTTTTAAAGGCTTTGGGCAAACCGGTTCCCGGAATTTCTGACTGCTTCAATGCTATAATGATTTATCACAAAGATATCAAAGAATTTCCTCGGGGACAGGAATGAAAAATCCTTTTGAACATTAACAAAAAAATGACTTAATTTATTCAATCTTTGAAGATACCTGAATAATTACACTTACTAATGCCGGAGAAACCTTCCGGAAGATTTAATTACTATGAGTCAATCCATTAAACGCCGAGATGTTATTAAAAGCCTTGCCCTTGGTACGGGGGCTCTTGGGCTGGGGGGGATGGTTTCCTCCTTCTCTTCCCTTGAAAAACTTCAGAAATCCTTTCCGAAGGCAGGGGACAGCAGGATCAACCAGGCGGTATGTCGCTGGTGCTTTCCCGATATTGCCCTAGATAAATTTGCAGCAGAATGCGTGAAACTGGGACTAAAAGGAATCGATCTTCTGAAGCCTGACGAATGGGATACGGTAGAGAAATACGGGCTGGTGTGTTCCATGGCTACCGATGATTTTGCCAGCATTCAGGATGGCTTCAACGACCCGGCCAACCATTCCGGGCTTCAGGAGAAATATCGGGAGCTGATAAACAAGGCTTCCGGGCATAACATTAAGAATGTAATCTGCTTTTCCGGAAACCGGAGAGGGCTGACTGATATGCAGGGGATTGAGAACTGCGCCCAGGGCCTGATCCCTTTACTGGATTATGCGAAGGAACGAAACGTGATTCTGGTCATGGAACTGCTTAACAGCAAGGTGGACCACAAGGATTACCAATGCGACCATACCGAATGGGGGGTGGCTCTGGCTGAAAAAATGGGAAGGGATAATTTTAAGCTGCTCTACGACATCTACCATATGCAGATCATGGAGGGTGATGTTATTTCGACGATAAGGAAGTATCACAAGTACATCAACCATTACCACACAGCGGGGGTTCCGGGAAGGAATGAGATCAACAAGACCCAGGAGCTGTTTTATCCAGCCATCATGAGAGCCATAGCAGATACAAAATTTGAGGGGTTCGTTGCGCAGGAATTTATTCCAACCTATGAAGATAAGATTTCCGCATTGGAAGAAGCAGTGCGAATCTGCGATGTTTAAAAATATATAGAAGTTATTCCACACCTGAATTCAGTCCAGGTATTATTCACAATGTCAGTAATATGCAAAAACGCACATTAAGTTTCTGGGAGATCTGGAACATGAGTTTCGGATTTCTGGGGATACAGTTTGGTTTTGCCCTGCAAAATGCCAATACCTCCCGAATCTTTGAAACCCTGGGGGCCCAGGTCGAGGATATCCCCATTTTATGGATCGCTGCGCCGGTTACGGGGTTGGTGGTGCAGCCCATAGTAGGTTATTTCAGCGACCGCACCTGGACCCGGCTGGGGAGACGGCGGCCTTATTTTCTGATAGGTGCCATCCTTTCTTCCATCGCCTTGTTCATAATGCCTAATTCCCCCGCTTTATGGGTAGCGGCCGGGACGCTCTGGATCATGGATGCATCCATTAATATTTCGATGGAACCCTTCAGGGCATTTGTGGGAGATAACCTTCCGAAGCATCAGAGGACCCTGGGATTTGCAATGCAGAGTTTTTTTATTGGAATAGGCGCAGTGGTGGGTTCGCTGCTGCCTTATGCCCTCACCAACTGGTTTGGCATCAGCAATACGGCAGAGGCGGGAGTTATTCCTGATTCGGTGAAATGGTCCTTCTACGTGGGTGGGGTTGCTTTCTTCGCTGCGGTTTTGTGGACGGTTTTCAGGTCCAGAGAATATTCTCCTGAAGAACTGGCAGCCTTTGAAGCTGCTGAGCGGAAAATAGAACCGGAACGGGTGGAGGTCTTGGATAAGGAAAAGAACATCAGGAAGCAGTTCAATTCAGGATTACTATTAGCAGGAGTTGGGGTCATTTTTACTTTTCTGATCTATTACTTCGGGCTCACCAAGGAATTATACATCCTGTTCGTGGGTCTTATAATCGCAGGCCTGCTTTACCTGGCGGCTGCACAATTGCGGAAACAGCAGGTGCGAAATGGTTTTACAATAATAGTCACGGACCTTTTGAATATGCCAAAGACCATGAAACAGCTGGCCTGGGTGCAGTTCTTTTCCTGGTTCGCCCTGTTCTCGATGTGGATCTATACTACCCCTTCAGTAACCGGACACGTTTTTGGGACTCACGACACCACTTCAGAACTTTATAATGATGCTGCCGACTGGGTAGCGATCATGTTCACCGTGTACAATGGAGTGGCGGCTGCAGTGGCTTTCCTTCTTCCGGTGATTGCGAGGAAAACCAACAATAAAATAACCCACCTGCTGGCTTTGAGCTTGGGAGGGATAGGGTTGATCTCCATATATTTCTTATCGACCAAATTGGGCCTCCTGCTGGCGATGGTGGGGGTAGGAGTAGCCTGGGCCAGCATATTGTCCATTCCGTATGCTCTGCTTTCAGGTACTTTACCCGCCGCGAAGATGGGCTATTATATGGGAGTATTTAACTTCTTTGTGGTCATACCACAGATTGTGGCAGCAACCATTTTAGGTTTTATGGTCACGGAATTCTTCGGAAGTCGGCCAATTTATGCACTGATAACAGGTGGGATTGCAATGATATTGGCAGGGATATTAACTTTGCGTGTGGATACAGAAAAAGAAATGAATTTACATGAGCAGTAAAATAGGAATCATTTTCGACCTGGATGGGGTGATAGTCGATACGGCGCATTTCCATTATCTGGCCTGGCGGAAACTCGCCAACAGGATGGGTTTTGACATAAGCCTGCACCAGAATGAACAGCTGAAGGGGGTAAGCCGGGCGAGGTCCCTGGAGTCGATCCTTTCCTGGGGGAATAAACAGGTATCGGCTACCGAGTTTGATGCCCTGATGGCAGGCAAAAATGAAGAATATCTGGCGAGCATTTCAAATATGTCGGAGAAGGATCTGCTTCCGGGAGTTGGCCCTGTGCTGGATTACCTGAAGGAAAAAAATATTCCCTTCGCCCTCGGTTCCGCGAGCAAAAATTCAAGGCTAATCCTGAAGAGCCTGAAGATATATGACAGCTTCAGCGCCATCGTAGATGGTAATGACGTCACTAAGGCCAAGCCTGATCCGGAAGTATTTCTTATAGCTGCCAGGAAACTGAAGCTGGATCCGAAGGATTGTATCGTCCTTGAAGATGCACAGGCAGGAATTGAGGCCGCAAGGGCAGCAGGGATGTCCAGCGTGGGGAT
>CBFGYW010000110.1:0-6032 GCA_965653085.1 uncultured Salinimicrobium sp. | reverse complement strand
GTAAGCAGCATCTTCCTGAAGTTCTCGGCCTGCAGGGATACATCCTTGTCCTTTTTCAGGTGGGATATCTTGGTAAGACCGTCCACGATCTTGGCAACGGTATCCCCGAATTGTTCCTTTATGTCCTCAAGGGTAAAAGCGGTATCTTCCACCGTGTCGTGTAGCAGGGCGGCGGCTATACATGTGGCATCAAGTCCGATTTCCGAAGCTACGATCTTTGCCACGGCTATGGGATGGAAGATATAGGCCTCCCCCGATTTGCGGCGCTGGTCCTTATGTGCATCAACCGCTACATCAAAAGCCTTCCGTATGAGCTTCTTGTCGTCCTCGGAAAGGGTCTGGTAGCTTATCCGCAGCAATTTCTTGTACTGCTGAGCAATCTCCTTGTTTTCCTTTTCTATAGCTGCTTCGGTCATCATGAAATAAAAATACAATTAAGAATATAAAGAAACAACAGTTTCAGGCCCGCAGGTTCGTCAGTCGTTTGTAAAGTGGCGGATGGGAGTAATGTACGAAAACATAGGCGGGATGCGGAGTTAAATTGCTGAGGCTGTTCTTCGAAAGTTTCTTCAGGCCGGTGATCAGGGGTTCTCCCTTAAAAGTCTTTCTGGCGAAGTTGTCGGCCTGATATTCGAACTTCCTGGAGAGATAATTCATAATGAGGCCTGTGGCTTCTGAAATGGGACTGTACAGTATTCCAAAGGCTACCAGCCCGATGTGGAAGCTGGGTTCCTCAACTCCCAGCGCCTGTGACAGCAGGGGATTTCCCACGAATAGGGAAAGCAGCCATAGGGTTAATCCGGTGGTGAGGATGCTGAAAACAAGGTTGATGATGATGTGGTTCTTCTTATAATGCCCCACCTCGTGTGCCAGCACCGCCACGATCTCTTCCTCTTCCAGGTCGTTGATGAGGGTGTCGTAAAGGGTTACCCTTTTTTCATTTCCGAAGCCTGAGAAGTAGGCATTGGCCTTTGTGCTTCTTTTGCTACCGTCAATGACAAAGATCTTCTCCAGCCTGAAGCCTTCCTTTTTGGCATAGGCTTCGATCTTGTCCCGCAGTGATCCTTCGGGAAGGGGAGTCTGCTTGTTGAATAGCGGGACTATAAGCCTCGCATAGAACATATTGAGGAAGACGCTGAAGATGGTTACCAGGATCCAGGCATACCACCAGAAATCATTCCCTGTGAGCTGATAAAACCAGATGATAAGCGCGAGAATACCGCCGCCCAGCAGGATCATCATTCCCCAGCCCTTCAGTTTATCCAGGAAAAAGGTGCTTCTGCTGGTTTTATTAAATCCGAATTCCTCTTCAATGACGAAAGTGGCGTAGTAGGAGAAGGGTAATGAAAGAATATCACTTGCGAACATGATGATTCCGAAGAAGGTCAGCCCGATGAGGATGGGATTGTCGAAGAGGCTTCTGGCTATTCCGTCAACAAAGGCGAATCCGTCGAGGAAAAGGAAGAGGAGCAGGACCAGGAAGGAGAAGGCCGAGGTGATTATTCCGAAGCGGTAGTTGGTTTTCTTATACCGCTGGGATTTTTCGTATTCTTCCTGGTTGAACACATCCTGCAGGATCTCGGGCACGGGATCGTCATAATGCCTGGCATTGAGGCTGTCGAGGACCTTATCGATAATGAAATCCAGAATGATTAGGGCAACGATGATAAAAAACAGGGTTTCGGCTGACATTGAGGGTCTGGGGGTTTAGTAGGGGGTGTTTTTATTTAAAATCTCGCTGACGTTTGGCTTCAAAAATAAGGATTCCTGCGGCAACCGAGACATTCATCGAATCTATTTCGCCCTGCATTGGGATTATGATGTTCCTGCTGGTATTCTGCAGCCATTCTTCGCTCAGGCCCGTGGCTTCGGTTCCCACCACAATGGCTGTGGGAGAGTTGAAGTCGATGCTGTGGTAAGGCACGGAAGCCTGCAGCGCTGCCCCGTAAATGGCAATGTTGTTTTGCTGAAGGAAGGCAATTATTTCGGAAGTGCTACCTGTGGCAAGGGGATTTGTGAAAACACAACCCACACTCGAACGGATGATATTTGGGTTGAACATATCGGTCCTGGGGTTGGCAATCAGCACGGCATCCACCTTTGCAGCATCAGCAGTGCGGAGCAGGGCACCTATATTTCCCGGCTTTTCAGGAGCCTCCGCTACGAGGATGAGGGGTTTTGGGCCCTCCAGCCGAAGCGACGAAAGGTTCAGGTCTTTTGCTATGCCTACTCCTATGATTCCTTCCGTACTTCCGCGGTAGGCTATCTTCTGGTAAACCTCCTGCGGCACTTCTGTGATGCTGAGCTCATCAGAAGGGGGGAGAAGGCTTTCAAGTTCTTCAGAAGAATAGAAATTCCTGCAGAAATAGATATCCTCGATCTGGTATCCTCCTTTCCGGGCCATGGCAATCTCCCGGGCCCCTTCCACCACAAAGCGTCCTTCCTTTTTCCGGGCACGGGATTTCTCCTGAAGCTGCAGCAGCCTCTTTATGCTGGGATTCTGTATACTGCTTATCTGTCTGTACATATTACAAATATACTAGTTGTTAAGCGGATTTTAATACTGGCAGGACATGGAACGGATTCTGGTTAAAATTTAATTAAAATACGTTTTTATGCCGGGAGATGGCGAGAAATATGCCTAATTTCTTGCTTTAACCGGAGACCAGTACCTTTACGGTCTCAAAATATACAGTTATGACAATCAGGAAAAACCAGTTATCTATGTCTAATTCCTTCAGGATCCTCAGTTTTATCTTCGCTGCGATAATGATCAGCGCCTGTTCCAAAAAGATCGTATTTCCAACCTCTACGGTGTTGCCAGCCGCCGATGCGGTGGTGAAAATTGACAAGGACGACAGCAACAATTATGAGCTGAACCTGGAGGTGGAAAACATGGCCAAACCCGACAGGCTCAATCCGCCCCGCAAGACGTACGTGGTGTGGATGGTTTCGGAAA
This sequence comes from uncultured Salinimicrobium sp., assembly GCA_965653085.1. GTDB lineage: Bacteria > Bacteroidota > Bacteroidia > Flavobacteriales > Flavobacteriaceae > Salinimicrobium. The sequence goes on along the minus strand of CBFGYW010000110.1, from coordinate 3,073 downwards.
GGAACGGTACCATCAATATGGGGAATCTGAAGATCAACAATAAATTAAAGGGCTCGCTGGAAGCTGTGACCCCCTTTAAGCCGATCTGCTTTTTCATAACCGCCGAGGAATCCCAGAACGTAACGGTGCCTTCGACCCAGGTGGTGTTGAATTCGGAGAATTTTGAGGTGAAATAATATTTTTCCGCAAGCTCCACCTTTGCGGTTGGGATTGATTCTATTACAAAGAAGAACCTCCTCATGGGATTTTTTGACACTGGAGGGGATCAATCTTTGTAGAAAACCCACCATCATCTTTAGCTCCAGAGGAGCTGCACCTTTAAATTTGACCGGACTAAAAACAAAAACTCCCGGAACATCCGGGAGTTTTATATATCTGAAGAGAATATATTATTCCTCTGTATACTTCTCGTGATATCTCTTAGCCAGGTCTGTCTGCCGGCTTTCGAGTGAAATATCCCTTCCCTGGATATAAGCTTTGGTAAGTTTATTGGTTCTCATATCCAGAGCATCACCTTCACTGATAAACAGGGTGGCATCCTTTCCTACTTCCAGGGTTCCGGCGCTATCCTCTATACCCAGGATTTTTGCCGCATTCAGGGTGATCATCTTCAGGGCCTCTTCCTTTTCCATTCCGTGGGCTACCGCTGTTCCGGCGTAGAAGGGAATGTTTCTGGTGTTCATCCTTTCCATGTCCCCACTGCTCTCAAGGGCTACAAGCACTCCGGCATCTGTCAGCAGCTTCGCCATTTTGTAGGGCAGGTCGTAATCGTCATCATCTGCGTTAGGGGAGCTGTGGGCCCTTCCAACGAGTACAGGGATGTTGTTTTCCTTCAGCTGGTCGGCTACCTGATATGCGTTGTAGCCTCCTACCAGCACCAGGTTTTCCAGTCCGTGCTCCTTCTTGAAGTTGATAATGTCGATGATCTCCCTCTCCCCATCGGCGTGGATGTAAACCCTTTTCTCTCCTGAAAAAACGGTTTCCATGGCGTCAAACGGAAGATTGGTTTTAGTCTTTGGCCCTGCCAGATATGCCTTGGCATTGTTGAAAAACTGAGTCAGCTCAAGTACTTCCTCAGAATACCCGTCATTAGGCTTTACTCCCGGATCTTCTCCAGCCCACCAGCGGCCCCTTCGCACACTGTTGGGCCAGTTTACGTGGATCCCGTCATCTTCCTTTACTACGGCATCTTCCCAGTTCCAGGCGTCCAGCTGTACTATGGATGAGGTTCCTGAAATCCTTCCGCCTCTTGGAACTACCTGCGCTATCAACACCCCATTAGGACGCATGCTTTCCACCACATTGCTTTCAGCATTATAGGCGATGATACTTCTCACGTGAGGGATCATATCCCCGAGTTCGTCCTCATCATCCGACTGTCGGATGGCATCAATCTCCACCAATCCTAAAGTGGTATTCGGAGCGATGAATCCCGGATAAACGTGTTTTCCTTCCGCATAGATGATCGTGCCGGGATACTGTTTCTTGGTAGAGGTCACTTCAGCTACCGTAGTGAGTTTTCCGTTTTCAAAAATGATAAGGCTGTTCTCGATCACTTCCCCATTCCCAATATGGGCAGTGGCACCCACTATGGTCACTGCTTCCGATTGTGCGGGAGCCGGGGTCTGTTGCGCAAAGCTGCTTCCCAGAATACTGAGGAAGGCCAGCAAAAATGTATATTTTCTATTTTTCATGAGATTCTGAATTAATTTAGATGAACGGTGTCACAATGCATTTCTTCCTTCTTGGTCGCTTTTACAGGCTGAGTTTTCACCCCGTTGTTCTTCGCCTTCAGCATCTGAGTGGTAAGTATGTTCTTTTGCTCAGCAACCTCCTCGCGCAGCTTCAGGTCCCTTTCGAGATCAAAATACACAACCCCTTCAATGATGGTCTTGTCGGCCTTGGCATATACTGAAAGGGGATGGTCTGTCCACAGCACCACATCGGCGTCTTTCCCTTCCTTAATACTTCCCACACGGTCATCGATATGAAGCAGCTTTGCAGGGTTCAGGGTGACAAATTTCCAGGCTTCCTCTTCGGAAACCTTTCCGTATTTCACGCTTTTTGCAGCCTCCTGGTTCAGTCTTCTGCTCATTTCTGCATCATCACTGTTGATGGCTACTGTGACTCCGGCATTGTGCATAATGGAAGCATTCTGCGGAATGGCATCCTTCACCTCATACTTGTAATTCCACCAGTCAGAGAAAGTGGAACCACCTGCACCGTGTTCTGCCATTTTATCGGCTACTTTATAACCCTCGAGGATATGGGTGAAGGTATTGACCTTAAATCCGAACTGTTCGGCTACTTTCATCAGCATGTTAATCTCAGACTGAACATAGGAGTGGGCTGAAATATGGCGTTCTCCATTGAGGATTTCCACCAGGGTCTCCATCTCAATATCTTTCCTGTACGGCTTCCCGCTTTCCTTCAGCTTTTTGTATTCCAGGGCTCTGGTGAAGTTGTCCACGAATACCTGCTCAACTCCCATACGGGTCTGAGGGAAACGTGAATTACTGTCCCAGTTGGCCTGCTTCACGTTCTCTCCCAAAGCGAATTTTATGAACTTCGGAGAGTTGTCCAGGATCATCTCGTCTGCAGAACGGCCCCATTTCATTTTCAGGATGGCTGACTGCCCTCCGATGGGGTTTGCAGATCCGTGAAGCAGCTGCATGGTCGTCACCCCACCTCCAAGGTTGCGGTAAATGTTGATATCGTCAGGATCCACCACATCTTCCATCCTCACTTCGGCAGAAGAATTGTGCCCAGCCTCGTTGATGGCAGAGGCAGCGATATGAGAATGCTCGTCAATGATCCCGGCAGTAAGGTGCTTCCCGGTAGCGTCAATTACTCTGGCTCCCCTGGCGCTGAGATCTTTTCCAATTGCGGCAATTTTACCGTTCTTCAGAAGTACATCTGTATTTTCCAGGATTCCGGCTTCTTCCCCGGTCCAAACGGTGGCATTCTTAAAAAGAATATCCTCCTGCTTCGGCAGCTCCTTAAAGCCATAGGCCATATTCGGATAGGTTACCGGAACGATCTCCCGTAGCTCTTTCTCCTTTTTGTCTTTTTC
>CBFGYW010000109.1:0-6180 GCA_965653085.1 uncultured Salinimicrobium sp. | reverse complement strand
AAGTTTTGATGCTTCAATCCCGAAGGAACTTACATACAGTGGTTCCCAGCGCCTTACTTCCTCTGTTGAAGATAGCCCTCTGGATGCCGGGAAACTGGTGCTTTCGCCAACCCGTACATACGCTCCGATTATTAAAAAGATCCTCTCGCAATTCTCAAATAAGGAGATCCACGGAATGGTTCATTGCAGCGGTGGAGCCCAAACCAAGGTGCTGCATTTTGTCAATGAGGTTCACGTAGTAAAAGATAACCTTTTTGAAGTACCGCCACTGTTTAAGCTTATTCAGAAGGAGAGCGGAACGGATTGGAAGGAGATGTATCAGGTCTTCAATATGGGCCACAGGATGGAATTATATGTGGATGAGTCCATAGCCAGTGAAATCATTGATATTTCAAAATCTTTTAATGTAGAGGCACAGATCATAGGAAGAGTGGAGGCTTCAAATGAGAAGAAGCTGACGATAAGCAGCCTTTTCGGAGAATTTAGCTATCAATAGTTTCTTCCATTTCCTTATCTTGAGAGAAATAAATTTAAACAATGAAAAACATTTACTTTCTATACATGTTTGCCCTCTTTTCCTTTCATGGCAATAGCCAGGAAACAGAAAAGGTGTTCGGTATAGAACGAACCGTTACCAAGACCATTGACATTGATTTAAATGAGGTGTACAATAAAAATACGGGCGAAAAGATGGACCCCGAGAAGGTGGTGCAGCTGATAAGGAACAACTCGAATATACAGCTTGAACCGTTCTTCGGAGAGGACGGAAAAGTGAGCAGGTTTTATTATTTTCCAGAGGCTTCTTCAGTAATTGGAACTGTCACCACTGATAGGATTGAGGCAGGAAAACCTTTTCCTGAATTTAAAATGAAAACCACTGAAGGGAAGATTGTCCGGCTGAAGGATCTGAAGGGAAAAGTGGTCATACTTCACTTTGGTCTGGACACCATGCGCTTCAGGTATGATGAATTAGAAAATCTGAATACCAAAATAGACGCGCTGGACAAAAAGGAAGATGTAGAGGCCCTGGTTGTGATGGAAGGCAGTGCAACCAGCCTCGGTCCAAAATTCAATTTGGAAATCTCCAACTTCGCACTGGTCAATGAAGCCTCAGGATTTATTAGAAAATGTGGACTCCGCCGGTTTCCTTCGACAATTGTACTCGATGCGGAAGGGAAGCTGATTGGAATTTTTAAGGAAGTCGAAGAAATCCATCTGGCATCCTATTTTTAATTTGTCTGGTTTAGATTCAGAATTCCTGCTGAAAAGTATTCAAACTTAAAAATTAAAATATCAGAATCTGGTCCCTACACCCACAATATCTCGATGCCAAAGGCCTGGTAGCCTTGTGGCGCGAAACTTTGCTGGCTAAGAAGGTGCTGGAAGGCAATACCCGTGGATATAAGAATCATCCCCAGCTTGTAAGATTCAGGAACGCGGAAGATCCTTTGGCAGCAATTAATCTATATCTGTCTTACATTGTTGAGGAGGCAGCCTTCAGAAAGTATATTTTCAACAGAGAGAAGATCAGCTGGGAACTCTGTACTGAGGATTGCCCTCTGATACAGGTGACTACAGGACAGATGGAGTATGAATCCGAACATTTGATATCAAAGCTGAAGATCCGGGATTCTCAGAAATTGCTGGAAGTCCTTCAGAAGAAGCCATTTATTCCGCACCCTCTTTTCGAAGTCGTCCCCGGAGGGGTTGAGGAATGGGAAGTGATAACTGTATAAGTGCTTAAAAAATAGAGAAGCCGGTAAGGGTGGTCAATCGCTCCAGCGCAGCCATTCCCAAGGTGGAATTTCCTTTCGGATTTAAAGGTGGACTCCAGACCGCTACTGCGTACTGGTTGGGGTGTACTGCTACGATACCCCCGCCAACACCACTCTTCCCAGGTAAGCCTACCTCAAAGCTGAATTCTCCCGCCTCGTCATAAAACCCGCAGGTCTGCATCAGCGCATTGATCCTTTTCACCTGCCTTCCCGTAAGAAACTCCCTCTCTGAAGACAACAGCGTACCCTGGTTAGCATAAACGATGAAAGCCTGTGCCAGCTCCTTGCATGACATAGCTATCGAACACTGGTGGAAGTAGAGGTCAAGCACCTCCTCAACGCTGTTCTCGATGTTTCCAAAGGATTTCATATAGTTGACCATGGCGTAGTTCCTGAATCCGTGCGCTTTTTCAGAAGCAGCCACTTTTTCATCAAATCCAATGGAAGAATCACCCGTAATCTCGTGCAGAAAAGCCAGCAGTGCTGCTTTAGGATTGCTGAAAGCTGAGACCAGCACATCTGCTACTACCAGGGCTCCTGCATTAATAAATGGATTTCGGGGAATCCCTGCCTCGTGTTCCAGCTGCGACAGTGAATTGAAAGGATCACCCGATGGTTCCACATCTACCCGGCTCCAAAGGTCTTCCCCGATGACCTTCATCGCCAGTGAGAGGCTGAAAACTTTCGAAATACTCTGAATGGAAAACCTTTCGTTGCTGTCGCCAAAGCAGAAGTTCTCGCCTTCCATATTATAAAGATGCATCCCGAATTTATCGAAGGGAACCTTTGCCAGCTCAGGAATATAGGAAGCTACCTTTCCCGACAGTTGCAGGTCTGCAAATTCCTGCTGGATCTGATTTAGGATGACCTGAAAATCCATTAGTTGAGGTCATTAAGAAGATTCCCCGACTCTATCTCAAAAGGCGCCTTTCCGGCTTCGAAGATTCTGGCTGCAGGAAAGCCTTTCAGCGTTATATTCTTATTCTTCACCTCCAGCCAGCTGCCTTCCCTGAGTCCAACAACAGGCTGGGTATTGAATTTATGAAACTCCTTAATCCTGGTCTCCCGTGTTTCTCCTTTGTGGGTCGAATTGGGATCGGGATCCAGATAATGCGGATTAATATTGAAAGGTATCAGCCCCAGCGTCTTGAAACTGGGTGGATAAACGATTGGCATATCGTTGGTCGTCTTCATATCCAGTCCGGCAATATTTGTTCCTGCGCTGGTCCCCAGGTATGGTATTCCTTTGGAAATGGCATTTTTCAGTGGGGTCAAAACCTCATTCCTGTAGAGCTCCCGAACCAGCAAAAAAGTATTCCCTCCGCCTGTAAAGAATCCATCTGCCGAGGCAATGGCCTCGGTAGGATTAGAAAATTCATGAATTCCTCTAATATTCAATTCTATTTTGCTGAAGGCTTTTTTTGCCAGATCAGTATATTCATCGTGAGTAATTCCTCCCGCCCGGGCATAAGGGATGAAAATCAGGTTTTTGCAATCCTTAAAGTGGTTCTTCATCTCAGGCAGGAGATATTCCAGATATTCCTGCCCGTGTAGGGTCGAAGTACTTGCCAATAGGAGATTCTTCATTTTCTGCAGTTTCTGTAAAGTTAGGGAAAGACTGAAAAGCCACAATAAATAAGGTTTGGAAAATAGATCACAAGATTTCATTCCTCTGTTTTTTATATTACTTGTCTTCAGAAACAAGAGGTTCAGGCCAAGGTTTAACGAAAGTTTAAACTACATTTTGCGCTTTAATAAGAGAACATTTTGTTCCTTTAAGTAAAGACCTTACCATGAAAAACTTCCTACTTGTAGCATTTCTTTTGGTTTCCAGCATGGGATTCTCTCAGACGGGAGACCGGGTAGTGGTCAACGGAATGATTTCAGTCCCCCTGGGTATTGATCCCGAAGGCATAACTATTTTCAATACCACCACCAATTCCGGAACAGTCTCCGACGAAAACGGGGAATTCAACCTGGCAGTAGCAGTGGGAGACAACATTAGTTTTTCAGCCCTTCAGTTTCCCGAATTCTTTATCATTGTCGACAGGAACGTTATGGAGTCAGGGCAGTTGCACGTCTTTGTAAATGAGGCTGCAACTGAACTTCCCGAAGTCTACGTCAGCTCCATAGATCTTTCAGGAAATGTACAGGTAGACCTGAATCGGATTCCCGACCCCACAGCCAATATTCCGCGTCTCACTTCTGAAGAAGTTTACAACGCGTCCCTGGAATTCGAACCCGGAGAGGTAACCACCCCTGAAAATGCAGCGATGCCCGACAGGTTTATGGAATATGGCCTTAACTTCATCAATATCTTCAAAGCAATAGTTTCATCCCGTGAAACTGGCGATGAGGATTTTGAACCCCTGCCCGCCCAGATCCGGGATCTTTACGATGATGAATTTTTCAGGGAGCATCTCGACATCCAGCGTTCGAGGATCAATGACTTTATCCTATATTCCGAAGAAAATGGTCTGTCCAAAGAACTGCTTAAGGAAGGCAACGAGATGGAACTTCTTGAGTTTCTATTGAACCAGAGCAGGAAATTTAAAGCAGAAGAACCAGCAGATTAAATCCCCTCTTTCCGAAATCATTGTAATTGTGGAATATTTTTTGTACCTGGGATAATTATCATATGAATTATCTACTTTTAGGCAACAATAATCCCCATGAAGAAATTTGTTCTCCTTTTTCTGCTTCTTCCCCTGATGTCCTTTCAGGGAATCCACAAATTCTATGTCAGCGTAACTGAAATTGAATACAATTCCGAGGCGAAGTCCCTGCAGATAATTTCCCGTATTTTCATCGATGATATGGAAAAGCTGCTGCAGGAGCGCTATAGCAAGGAACTTTATCTTACCAAAAAGGAAGAGCATCCTTCAGCCGAAGAATACATCGAGAAATACCTTGATCAGAAATTCAGGATCAGTGTGGATGGAAAATCCTACCCTCTGAATTACCTTGGAAAAAAATACGACAATGATATCCTGGTGCTCTTCATAGAGGTAGAGGGGGTTTCACACCTGAACAGCATTTCGGTACAGAACGAGATCCTTACCGATGTCTTCCCCGATCAGAAGAATGTAGTACACGTCGAAAAGGACGGGGAGACTAAAAGTCTTCTTTTAACCCGTTCCAAGGAAGAGGGCTCCATAAACTTCGCAAAATAAATTCCTAAAAACATTAAGAAATAATTATTTTTAACCTTTCAACTTAAGAACATAAATTAATGAGAACAATTAAAACTGCAGTCATGCTTTTTCTTTTTGTGATTTCCGCAGGCCTTTATGCCCAGGAGGTGGAGACACAACAGGAAGAGGAAGTTCGGGAAGCCGGACACATCAACCAGAACAAATTCCGACAGCTGTACCAGGAATTTGCTACTCCAAACCAATATAGAACCGGTTCAGGTGCCCCGGGGCCTGCTTACTACCAGAATGAAGCAGACTATAAGATGGACATTGAACTCGATGACCGAAACCAGAAGATCACCGGTAGGGAGACCATCACGTATCACAACAACTCCCCTAACCAACTGGAGTACCTGTGGGTGCAGTTGGATCAGAACATCCGTTCCAAGGACGCTGTTTCAAAGTTAAAGGATGGTAACGGAATCGCTCCAATCGCTCAGCCGGAAAATTTCGTTTCAGAATATATGACTGAGCCCTTCGATGGTGGCTTCAACATTACAGAAGTGAGCAAAGATGGCAAGCCCCTTCCCTACACCATCAACAATACCATGATGAGGATCGACCTTCCTACACCTTTGAAGGCGGGAGAAAGCTATTCCTTCGATATCAAATGGTGGTATAACATAAACAACCATACCGTAGACAGAGGCCGTTCAGGTTTTGAACATTTTCCTGAAGACGGAAACAACTCCTACGTTATCGCGCAGTTCTTTCCAAGAATGGCTGTTTACAATGATGTAGAGGGCTGGCAGAACTATCAGTTCTGGGGGAATGGCGAATTCGCTCTTCCTTTCGGAAACTATGAAGTGAACATCACCGTGCCTGCAGATCATATTCTTGACGGTACCGGGGAGCTGGTGAACAGAAAGGAAATCTTTTCAAAAGAAATGATGAAGAGATACGAGCAGGCGAAAAAGTCTTATGACAAACCTGTTCTTATAGTTACTCAGGAAGAGGCTGAAGCAGCTGAAAAAGGTTTTTCTGAAAAGAAGAAAACCTGGACCCTGAAGGCTGAAAAAGTGAGGGATTTTGCCTTTGCTACCTCCCGAAAATTCATCTGGGATATGATGGCTGTTGACCTTGGTGCCCCAGGCCCTGAAGGCGACGTGATGGCTGTTTCCCTGTATCCAAAAGAAGGGAACCCACTATGGGAAGATTTTTCTACCAAAGTGGTGGCCCACACCCTTAAATCCTATTCTGCCCACACCTTC